>DOXU01000224.1 GCA_003518885.1 Oscillospiraceae bacterium | reverse complement strand
CGAATCCCTCTCTCTCCGCCATTGGGCAGTGGCCCATCATAATAAGCAGCAAGGGGAAATTCCCTTTTGCGCGTATATTTTTCACCATACGGAGAAGTACTCAAGTGGTGAAGAGGCGCCCCTGCTAAGGGTGTAGGTCGGGCAACCGGCGCGAGGGTTCAAATCCCTCCTTCTCCGCCAGAAAAGAATTCGCCTTTTCGCGAATTCTTTTCCTATTTTCATTTGATTTTTTGTTTTTTGCGACCCCAAGCGGAAAACAAGGAGACTGTGTGTCTCCACTTTATGAAGTCCCTTTATCGAATTTTCGGTGAAGGGACTTTTTCTGCTAAAAAAGAAAAGGAGCTCTCTGGCGCTTCTTTCTCGACTGGGGGCACTCGTCCTTGTGCGCGTGGGCCTTTTGGTAGCCGTAAGGAAAAGGTCTGTCCGCTGCTCGGAGGGCCGTTGTTGCAATCTTGTGCCAGGTATAGAAGGGGAGAAAAATCGCTAATTTCGTTTCTTCTGCTTCTAAGTGAAGAAAGATCCCTTTGCGGCGAAATAAATTTGAGGTGATGAAAAATGCAACCCATAGAGAGAGCGCAAATCCAGGCTTTTTTGTCTTCGCTTCCTTTTGTGGAGGATTCAGTTCGAGATACTTTGTTGTCTTCTGCGCAGATCAGCCGCCATCAAAAAGGCGAGTTGATCATCGTAGCGGGGCAGGATGCTTATCAGCCCAGTATTTTGTTGTCTGGGCTTATTCGGGTGTTTTTTCTTAACGCAGCGGGTGCCGAGGTGACCAATCTGTTTATTTTGGAGAAAACATTTTATGGGGCCGATTTTCTGACGATGAAAAAGGCCAGTGTGTGTAGCTTTGAAGCGTTAGAGGATTGTGTTTCGCTGGTGTTGAATAGGGAGGTACTGCAGAGTGTGCTGAAACAGAATATCCGGTTGCTTCTTGCCTATACAGGAGTTTTGGAGCAGTCTCTCAATCGGAAAATTCTTCGAGAAAACGCCTTGATTACCAAGACGGCCACCGAGCGGTATCTTGCGTTAAAGCATGCGTATCCACAGATTGAAAAACGCGTGAATCAGACGCAAATTGCCTCTTATTTGGGGATTACACCGGTATCGCTCAGCCGGATACGGCGGGGCATTCGAGAAGAAAATTAAGAGAATTTGGTTGGCTCGCTTTTTCTTATCCTATGTTAAGGCGCACGCGCTGTATAGCGGGTATCCTGATAGGTAGGAGGGGAAGAAGATGAAATTTGAAGAAAAACAAGTCCCAGTCAATTCGCCGTATGGGCATTTTAGTACCGGTATGCAGGTGATCCAAAATGTGGATCTGCGGGGAAAGACGGCAGTCATAACGGGTGGGCATAGTAGCATTGGCCTTTGGACAACCAAGGCATTGGTTAAAGCGGGCGCACGGGTCATTGTCCTTGCGCGGAATGGAAAACAGGCAAGACACAATTTACGGCATATGCCACAGGTCAGTATTCTTCCGTTTGATTTGCTCGACCCGCAATCGATCGATGCTGCGGCGGATCAGGTGCTGAAAAGTGCGCCACAGATCCACATTTTGGTGTGTAGTGCCGGGATTATTGGCATCCCCCTTACGCGGGACGCTCGGGGGTATGAAGAGCAGTTTGCCACCAATTATTTGGGGCATTTTCAGTTGGTCGCCCGCCTTTATCCGGCATTGCGTCGGGCGCAAGGAGCCAGGGTTGTGTTGGTAGGTTCTCGTGGGCACCGGTGGGGCGGGGTTCTGTTGGATGACCCCCATTTTTTAAAAACGGCGTATACGCCTAATCGAGCTTATGCGCAGTCAAAATCGGCACTTTCCCTTTTTGCTGTCCGGCTGGATGCCCTTGCCAAAAAAGACGGAGTCCGTGCCTTTTCGGTTCATCCGGGCCCAATTCCTTCTTCCGATTTATTTTCTGCCAGCATTGTGGGCATTAAGTCGCCCTCTGTTGTTGCAAGGACACGCGTGGCTGCCAAGCTCATGCGGGGACTGCACCTGACATCGTTGATGAACGCTTTTCGCCATCCGCAAGTAGAAGATGCGTTCAAGACCGTTGAACAGGGAGCCGCCACTCCAGTTTGGTGTGCGACCAGTGCCTTGCTTGACGGTTTGGGTGGTGTTTATTGTGAGGATTGTAATATCGCACGGGCCGTTCCTGGTGAGAGTGAGGCACCCTATGGTGTGCGCCCGTGGGCAACGGACCCAGAGCTTGCCAAAAAGGTGTGGCAGATGGGCGAAGAGATGACTGGGGTTCCATTTGTTATTTAAAGAAGAAAAACGGGGTCAAAAAGAGGAACAGCAATAAGAGTAGGCCCCAAAGGCGCGGGCATCAAGTGAACAAAAGTTCGTGCGTCTGGTTTTCCTGAAAAAAGGAAAGCGGGGGTGTCCGTTTATCTTGCTTGTTTTTGCGTGTGGTTGTGTGAGATCTTCACCTGTTGGTGCTGGATATCGCACGCTTCCACGCGTTTTTGTCTGCCTGTTTGTCCTTTGGGAAGATCATTTTTCTTCTTTAAAGAGATTTTTCCTTCCCTATTAAAGACCCATTGCGGGAAGCTTCCTTTAGAAGACGGGCTTGTGGGGAGGTGGCAGAGAAAACCGGATGTTGTGGGGAAAAAGCCCGGATGATAACGGTAGACGGCCAGTGATGACGAGTTTTTTCTCGATTTCCATGCTGTGTTATGATAGAGGTAGATGAGGCGATCACGGTCATACGGGCGGTGATCTGGTGCCCTCTTGAGGATGTTGTAGAGAGCCCCCTTTTTGCTGATAAAAGGGTAAAGGGGCAGAATGGTTTGCACAAGCAGTCGAAATAGAGGCGTGAGGTTTGCTAAGACAGGCCGCATTGGTACTTTAAGGAGGACAAGATGAAAGAAATCGCGATACGGGATTTATCCATCAATCCCATGACGATGTTTGGAGAAGAATGGTGTCTGGCTGCTGCCGGAAACGAGGCAAACGGGTATAATGCGATGACAATTGCTTGGGGGCACCTTGGTACGACCTGGGATCGCTACACGCCAAAAGGCAAAATCATGATCCCTACGGCCGTGGTGTATATTCGCCCGCAACGGTATACAAAGGAATTTTTTGACCGGGAAGATTTGTTTACCATTTGTTCTTTTGCGGGCAAATATAAAAAAGCCTTGGGATACATGGGAACCCATTCCGGCCGTGATGGCGATAAAGTAGCCAAAGCGGGCTTAACCCCTGTATTTGCAGAGAACACGACTTACTTTGCCCAAGCAAGCAGGGTCTTTATTTGTCGCAAACGGTATCATGCGCCTTTGCGTGAAGAAGGCTTTTTGGACGCTCATTTGCTGAAGGAAAATTATCCACAGCATGATTATCATGAAATGTATATTGGCGAGATCTTGAAAGTACTGGAGGCGTAGTATCTTTCTGTACGCTTAAGTGGTCGAGTCATTTGTTCCGGTAAAGAGCGCCTGTTTGGGCCAACAGATGGCATTTATACGAAAATAAGGGCGTAGGAAAGTCGGGCATCCGCCCTTGTTCTCGGGCGTGCAAAAAGGAAGGGTGCGCTTGTTTGCTCTCTGGAGCGGGCAACTCTGCGTCGCCTTGTTTTCCAGGGAAATGTCTTTTGAGGGTCCTCTCTTGCCGTCGAATCTTGTGTTCGTTTAGGGCAGGCAGTTTGTGGGTAACCGAAGAAAAAATCCATTTGCCGGTGGGGAAAAGAGCAAGATGCAGGACAATCCCAAACAAATGGATAGGAAGGAGCAGCGATGCATGATATTTGGAATCCTTGGCATGGGTGTGTCAAATGCAGTGAGGGATGCGCTCATTGTTATCTATATTACCTGGACAAAACCCGGGATAAAAGTGGCGCAGAGATCTATAAGACAAAAGCAGGCTTTACGTATCCCTTACAAAAGAACAAAAAGAAAAGTTATAAGGTAAAAAGTGGGGAATTGCTTCGCGTTTGTATGACCTCTGATTTTTTCTTGGAAGAGGCGGATGCGTGGCGAGAGGAAGCTTGGGAGATCATGCGGCAACGGCCGGATGTCAAGTTTTTCTTGTTAACGAAAAGACCGCAGCGTATTCTAAACTGTTTGCCGCAAGGCTGGGGGGATGGCTGGGAAAATATCATGCTTAATGTCACTTGCGAAAATCAAGCTCGAGCGGATGAGCGCATCCCACTCTTGTTGGATTTGCCGTTTAAACATAAGGGCATCATGTGCGCCCCCTTTATTGGGCCGGTTAGTCTGCATGCTTATTGGCGTTTTGGTCAAATTGAACAGGTTGTTTGTTGGGGAGAGAATTACGATGGGGCAAGGCCCTGCCACTTTGACTGGGTCAAAAGCTTGCAAGCAGAGTGTGTGGAGCACCAGACAACCTTTGGTTTTATCGAAACC
>DOXU01000052.1 GCA_003518885.1 Oscillospiraceae bacterium | reverse complement strand
GGCGCACACAACCTTCAATATCCAAAGATTGTAGTGGGTTAGAAAGAATGGCACGACGATCGCTCACAAAACGCGCCCAAGGGAACGTATCCGCAAAGATCATCTCGTCATGTGTATACCACGGGTAACCGCCGAATATTTCATTAGCACACACCAGATGACAAAGAGAAGAATTTCATTTTTTCCCCCTTTGTAATTTGGGGTAAAGCGCCAAAGAAAACTCATCTGGTGTATTCCCACGAAAACAACCGTTTGCCTCTTTTGTGTAAACCACTTTTTCTAGCAGCGCCTTTAATAGCTCATTTTTTCGGCTAACAGTAGGAAGAAGGCGGTACAAGGTAATGAAATCCTCTATGCTTGGAAGCGCATGCCTTCTTTTTTCTTCATATTGCCTCACCTTTTCTTGGTTTTTTTCTATTGCCTCATATTCTTTGTTTGTTTCTTCTATTTTTCCCTTCAATGTTTGTGTACGTTGTCTGAATCGCTCTGCTGTATAGACCTTTTGTTCCAACAAATCACAAAGCGTATCTTGTTGCTCTTGCAGGGTATGTAACCGTTTTTGCACTTTTCCCAGAGAAGCGGTTAGGATTTCTTCTTCTCCTTTGGGCAGAGCCTCTTGAAAACTCCATTCCCATCGATACGTGAAAAACCACTCTTTTAAAGCCCCCATAAGGCGATCCTCTACTAAATAAAAAGGTGCACTAACATTTGAGCAACCCTTTTCATGGCAAACCAAGTAGTCAATTGCCTTTTTTCCTCCTTTTCTCCGTACCATCTTATGCCCACACTTCCCACAAACAAGAAGGCCTGCCAATGGGTTCTTTAACCCCTTCTTTTGGCCTACCGGGGAAACTGGATGCTGGTTCAAATATTCTTGTGCCCCCAAAAAGAGCTTTTCATCAATAATTGCTTTATGCAAACCGTTCACTAATAGGCAACTTTCCTCTTGATTATATGGCCTTGTTATCACCTTTTTTCCTGCCACCATTTTTGCTTTAGCCGGTCGCCAATTCCAGCGAATTTTTCCATTGTAAACGGGATTGGTCAGAATATCCCGAATCGTCTCTTTCTGCCAGTAGGAATGTCGAATAGATGGAATGTGCATTTCATTCAACCTTTTGGCCAGCTGCTGTATTCCAATCCGTTTGCGCGCCCCATCTTCGGCGATCTCTCCTTCCACATACAAAGAAAAAATCAGGCGAACAATGGAAGCTGCTTCCGGTACGATCTTCAATGTGTAGCCTTTATCTCCTTGAATCTTTACCTTTTCATAACCAAATGGTGCGCGACTTGCTACATACTTTCCTTCTTTTGCCGAAGCGAGCCGTCCACGTTGCAACCGACGATTAATTGTCTTATATTCTCGCCTACTCATAAAAAGGCCAAACTCAAAATACTCTTCGTCAAACTCATTTGTAGGATCATAAGTTTTCAGCGGGGTAATGATTTTAGTTGCACTATATTTGAAAGTTTGCGCCACCAGTCCTTGATCCATCGTGTCTCCACGGGCAAGCCGCTCCACTTCCATCACTAAAACACCTGCCCACAACCCTTGCTCAACTTCTGCTAAAAGCGCTTGCATCACCGGCCTTGCTGCAATCGTTTCCCCCGAGACAATCTCTCGGTATATTTTCACCACTTTCAAGCTTTGATGGCGTGCAAACTCAAGCAGGGCCTGTTGATGGCGAGATAAGGTTTCTCCTTCCCCTCGTGCTTCCGCTTCTGCATCCGCTCGGCTTTTTCGCAAATAAATACAATACTGTTCCATTTCACCAATCCCCTCTGCATAACCAGCTCTTCTTTCCCCTATGCAAAAGACAAAAAATTTATACTGCCTTTCTTCCTTCAAACAATCTTATCCAGATTTTATTCAAGTGGACAAACATGTCCCACATATGAATAGATGAGGTGAACAACAATGCTCAACAAAAGCCATCCAGCACCTGGCCACATTGTAAAAGAATATGTGCAAGGAAAAACTAAAATACAAATTTACGATGATTTTTGTGTTAAACGGCCAGAGGAGGAAAAGCAGCTGCTCGCATCCATACAAAAAATCGCGCTTTCCATTTGGACTGATGATATCAAATAGGAAGAACAGCCTAAAGCGTTGATCTTTACAAACCGGCTTTTTTTCTAATTTAACAACAGCTTTACCCATCTCCTCCTGTATTCCCGTTAAAAATTATTTAAAAATTTTCTCTCTTTACCATGTATTTTGTTTTTACAAACGGACAAAATAAAAAAAGAAAGGCGGTGATTTAGAATGGATGCACCTTCTATGAAAGTAAAATGTGAAGTGGATTGTTGCGATTACAACCAGTCCAAAATGTGCCATGCACAGGACCTGAAAGTTAGCGCAAGCAACCATAAAAATGATGTGCACACAAGTGATGAAACTTGCTGCGACACCTTCATTAGCCACTCTGCCAAATAAGTTTTAGATTTTCAATAAAATAATTTTGTAGCATTGCCCTCTGTCAGCCATTTTCGGTCAACGGAGGGCAATACTATTTTGTTTATTCCTATCCTGTACGTTCTGATTCATCAGCACACTCACCAGAAAGCGCAACAACATGTTTCTTTCGAATTTCTTTGCAGAAAAGATACAAGGAGGAATCAATATCCGCCATTCCTGGCAAATCACGCGCCAATACCGCATTTTCTAATGCATCTGCCAAAGCCGCATGTCGCTCAATATACGTGTGATGTTTGGTCCCAGAAAAAACAGCCATTTTTTCTGCCCAAACTTGATCTGGCGTTGGTTGAAATAAACTGGATTTAAAATACTTATCGTTATCTACATAATCGATAGAATAGGTTTCTAACTGTTTCCCCTGCTCGGCGAAAACGCGCGCTGCAACCGCCGTAATACCAGATGAATCCAATCCACCCGATAAAAATGTGCATAAGGGAACATCGCTAACTAACTGCCGCTCCACGGCATCTATAAACAGAGCATGCAAATGCTCCACTGCTTCTGCTTCAGTCTCCTTGTTCTCCAACGCACGAGGTTTCCAATATTCCCGTAAGGCAGAAGTATCCTTGCTCACACGTAAAAAGTAAGCAGGCGGTACCTCGTATATCCCTTTAAAAACACCACTCCCTGGTGCCGTTGCCGGTCCTAAAGCAAACAGTTCGGTCAATCCATCACGGTCAACTACAGCTTCCACCGCTGGATGAGCAAGCAAAGTTTTGATTTCCGATCCAAAGATTAATGCATTGTTGCGCCAAGTGTAAAACAAAGGCTTTACACCCAATGGATCGCGTGCAAGAAAAACCGTTTGTTCACTTTCATCCCAAACAGCAAAAGCAAAAATCCCGTTTAATCTCTTTAATGCGTCCTCTCCCCAGCAGATATAAGCACAAAGTAAGACCTCTGTATCCGAATAACTTTCGAAGGTGAAACCTTGCGTACGCAACTCCTCACGTAACTCCTCTGTATTGTACAATTCCCCGTTGTACACCAGTGCGTATTGATGACCGTTAATGGTTTTTTGCATTGGCTGTTTTCCGCCATCTGCATCCACCACAATCAGCCTTCTATGTCCAAACAAAACGTGTGGACTGACATAATAGCCAACACCGTCCGGTCCACGATCTTTTAATGTATCGGTCATACTTTCCAGAATATCTCGCCCTTGGGCAATATCTTCCTTAAAATCTATCCATCCGGCAATGCCGCACATATCCATCACACTCCCTTTTCAGCCTATGCGCCCAATGGTAAAGTGTGCGGAACCGTTCTTTTGTGCTTTTCTTGTTCATTTAAATGTTCTTGTGTTATACTGTACAGTAATGGAAATTTTCCCCCACATAAATGGAGCAAATAACATGAAAGATAAAATTTTAGCCGCTTTAAAACAACACCCCGGCGAATTTGTCTCCGGGCAACGCATTAGTGAAGAATTAAA
>DOXU01000180.1 GCA_003518885.1 Oscillospiraceae bacterium | reverse complement strand
GGTGTTTGCTCGTAAATATCGAGACGAAGTGGTTTTGGTCGATCAGGGGCCGATTACTGCAACAAACCGGTCTACTCCCGCATCATATCTTGGCTTCTTTGATGAAATCCGAAAACTCTTTGCGACGGAAAACAATGTTTCCGAGTCTTTATTCAGCTTTAATTCGGACGGTGCCTGCCCGGTATGTAAGGGAAAAGGGGTTGTTGTCACCGAACTGGTCTATATGGACCCAGTGGTAAATGAGTGTGAAGCATGTAACGGAACCCGATATAGCGACAAAGCTCTTTCATATTTCCTCAGTGAAAAAAATATCATTGATGTATTGTCCCTTACCGTTTCAGAAGCATTAACTTTTTTTAAGGATAAAAAAATTCGGCATGCTTTAAAGGCTATGGACAATGTCGGTTTATCATATATGACACTTGGTCAACCACTCAGCACTCTTTCCGGAGGCGAAAGGCAACGGATTAAACTCGCAAAGCATCTTGGAAGAAAAGGAAACATTTTTATTCTGGATGAACCGACCACCGGACTGCATCGGTCGGACACGAAAAAATTGATCAAGCTGTTCAATCGTATGGTGGATAAAGGGAATACGGTTATTATTATCGAACACAATTTGGACATTGTAAAACAGGCTGACTGGATTATTGATGTCGGCCCGGACGGCGGAAAAAACGGCGGTCAGATTATGTTTGAGGGAACACCGGTCGAAATGGTTGATAGCGGTAAAACAATTACATCGGAATGTCTGCGCAGAAATCTATGAGAACCATCGTAAAATCAAAATATTTGTGGAGGCCGATTATGAACGGTAGGATAGTAAAAAGCAATCCAATTCGCATTGTAGGATTCAAGACAGACTTAAAGGAAAGAATGGAAGATAATCTAAAAATAATTCCCGCATTCTGGGAAAAAACCTTGGGTAGTAAACAATATGAGCAAATGTGTGATTTAGAAAGTCAAAGTCCGCAGGGCATTTTGGGAGTTAGTGTCTACATTGACCCACAGCATATTTACTATTACATAGCGACTGCAACGAACCAGCCGATTCCAGATCAAATGGTAGAGCTTGAAATACCCGCTGCTACTTGGTGTATCGTGAAAAGCGATGGATGTAGCAGTTCTTTTGAAGATATGTTTAAGTACTTTTTAATGGAATGGCTTCCGATGTCAGGTTATGATTACGCAGAGCTGCCGGACATTGAGGTCTATCCAGTCGATAGTTTAAACCATCTTCCAAAAGAAGTATGGTTTGGAATTAAAAAAGATTGAAAATACGGAGGAAAACATGATGAATATACTGATAATCAACGGTTCCCCCAACAGGGAAAACAGCACGACGCTGAAGCTCACAACAACATTTCTTGACGGCATGAATGAAACTGCGGAGATCGTCAACACGATTGATCTTCATATCAATCCCTGCCGCGCCTGCTATGCCTGCTGGGTAAGAACCAGCGGAAGATGCATTCAGAAAGATGATGCCATTGAACTTTTGAATAAGATCAAAACTGCAGACCTTGTGATTTGGTCAGTTCCACTCTACGCTTATTCCGTCCCTTCACATTGCAAAGCGCTGATGGACAGAACCGTGTGCTTCAATCAACCTGAAATGTATGTTGGAGAGGACGGAATATCGCATCATTACGGCTATGAGAACGGTTCAAAACAAACTGTGCTCATTTCAAGCGGAGGTCTGCCGGATGTCGCTGGGAATTTTGACGGACTTGTTTTCCAGATCAAGCATATGTTTGGGAAAGATACCGCCGCCATTTGCTGCGCTGAGGCCGCGCTGTTCCTACAGCCAGAGACTCAATCTCTGACATCCAGGTATCTGGAAGCAGTAGGGAAAGCAGGTGCCGAATATAAGGCGGCTGGTACAATCAATGCGGATACGCAAGCGGTGCTGGATGCCCCCATGATCCCCCGCGAAGCGTACATTCAAAATACTAACGCTGCATTTGCTCAGATGAAGAAATGCAGTGAAAGTGTACTTGAAGATCGTCAATTTTGAAACGGTTTATTACCAATTCATTGTAAAGCAACATGGTGGAGATCTTTTAATAGCCAATTCTACTGCCACAGGCGGTGGAATTGTATAAGTCAGATTTAATAGAGAGATGTCAAGGGCAAACTTGCCAAAAGGTAAGGACGCAAAGCTAAGGGTCTAAGGTGCGAACGCATTATGACAGCCTGGTTGCCATAATAATTGCGTATGGAACCTGCCCTTTTGTGGCAGGTTTTTTTATAGAACAATCAAAAAAGGTGCTACCCGCCCAACAAAAAAACGTGAGTTTGGCGGGGTTCTCTTCATCTCACTTGATCCGCGATTATCGCATTGGCCTTAACCATAAACTATTCTCACATATGCATGGAGAAGTGATTTAAGTAAAATTACGGTCATTGAAGCAGGAAAAAAGTTTGTGGAATATACCAAAGACGGATATGCTACTACATTTACAATTACATCATTTCAACCTATGAATCGGTATGAGTTTGATATGAATAATGAAAACATGCACGGTCATTGGGTTGGCCTGTTTTCAAATGATAGCGGGCGAACAAGAATTGACTTCACAAAAAATGTAACACCAAAAAAAATCTTTTTGAAGCCTTTTGTAAAGAACTATTTGAAAAAACAACAGGCTGTCTATATTGTTGACTTACAAAAGGCTTTGGCTCTTTTATAGGTATGCTGGCTTTGAAAAGCAGAATTGCAGCTTTGACGGATATGTTACGCTTCTATGATTAACCTTTTCAGCGAAAACGAACCGTTGTTATGGCGGGCAGAAGTTGTTATACATAAATTAGGATAATTGCCAAACGGCGGTTTTGAAATAAACATCAAAGCCGCCGCTTTTTTCAAAAAAGTGAAATAGCGGGGGGGCGTAATAGTTGCGTCCTTTTTTATTTTGGCGGCTTTGGGATAGGAGGTCTTTATGTACCCGAAGTCGCTGTTTCTCGTATGGGAGGAACCGTTACCCCACCGTAACGGTTTGGCTTAGCTGATAGCCTAATCTTTTATAATCTCAAAAAAGCCGTAAAAATAGTCATAGGTGAATACTGCGCTTATTTCCCATCAAACACCTTGCGGGGACCTCCCTGCACAGGTGTTTTTTTGTGCCTCCTTGCCGTATCGCGGGACAAGCCCCATCTCTTCAGGCCAACTTGGCCCGAAGCTCACGCTGGGCCTGTGCCTCATATTTTACCCGGTTGCCGTTCCCCACCATCCTCCGTTCATCAGCCGTCAATCCACGACAAAACTGAACGGAGGTAACATAATTGGAAAAGTCCCTTGTAACGATTATATATAAAACCGCCAATGGAAACAGGATTTGTGTTGAGGTTTCAACCCCGGTCAAAGAACTGTTAGAGCAGTCCGACCGGCAAATCCGTTCCCAAAGGCGGCAAGACAGGCGACATCTTGATTATGTGGATTTCATAGGCGATTTGAGCGATACGGCTATGAATCATCCACAGGTGGACGCCGCCGATCTCCTAATTAGGATGGAAAGCTACCGCCAGCTTTATGCGGCTGTCAACAGACTTTCCGAGGCACAGCGCCGGAGGCTGCTTTTGCATTTTATGGACAATCTGACATATCGTCAAATTGCTGACTTGGAGGGTGTAAATCCGTTTGCTGTAAGCCATTCGATTAAGCGCGCCCTAATCCAACTGAGAAAGTACCTCACCGATTAACAACGTCTTCCGGACGGCTCCGTCGTTGTACGGGGCCGTCTCCTTTCAGAAGTAGTTTAGCAGAAAAGCATGTAATACGAAAGCGCGTATACAATAAGGCGTATAAATTGTTATGCTGAATGTAAAACTACTGAAGGATGGTGAGGGCGATGATCAAAGACGCGATTGTGGAACGTTTCCAGCAATTATGCACGGAGCGCAACATATCTTATACACAACTCGCGCGACTGGCTGGCATCACACCCTCCACCGTGTACAGTATGTTGCAATCGGAACGCAGGGATGTAAGCGCGGTCACGGTCAAGAAGTTATGTGACGGATTAGATTTGAGTATTATAGAGTTTTACGATTGCGATTTATTCCGAAATCTGCCGCCGGAAATTGAATAGCCTCAACATGGGAAAACGCCTAGCAGTTCAACAAGACTGCTGGGCGTTTTCTATTGCAAAAAATTTTATGATAAGGGTAAACAAAACGCTCTTTTCCGTCCTAATAAGTAGAGGATACTTTTTCCTCGTTGAACCTTGAAAATTTCATAAGGGACAAACCGGATACATACCGTGAGCAACGGCATGCAGGCAGCCAGACGACGGGTGCGCCATGATCTTTCCTTACGCAGGAAAGGGTGATCAATTTCAGCGTAACGAAAAGGAGCGAAAAGTGCCAGCGCCGCAAGCAGAGCAGCGTCCAATGGACGCAGACGGCTCTGCGGCAATGATCTGTATGCAATGAAACTTTCGTTCAGTCACAGTCCGAGCGTGATAAAACCGTCGCAGGCAATGAGAACGGCCCGCCATCATCATGGGGGGAGGTGCGATTCCTATGGTAACAGGTACGCCGCCTGTTCGTCCGGAATGTCTGTAAACAAAAAGAGCAAATCGAAACAAAGGGACAGCCGCACCGTAATTGCTCCGCATTGCCCACGATGGCAGTGCAAATACGAAATATACGGCGCGGCTGCTTTTTATCTGGATGGAGGCATAATGATGGAAAATACAAGAACGGCTGTACCTAACAGTAATATACCGCCCGGAGCTTCGGGGCGCAATCGTTTAGATAAAACATCTACCTATAAGGTAGGTGGCAAGACTTTCATTGTTGAGCCTGTATTTCAAGCAGAAGGGCATGACACGCTGGGAACCATTTTAATAAGACTGATGAAGGCCGATACAGATCGGCTTTGATGATAAGTGACAACGCAACAAGCGTGACAATCGGCGGTCGATATGGTATACCTTACCCTGTAAATACTGCTTATTTGACTGCCGGAAAGGAGAATTTATGAAACAGTCAAATAGAAGAAAAAACCGGGAAGACACAGCCTTTCTTTATGAGCGGCTGTCACGCGATGACAATCTTGAGGGAGAGAGCTACAGCATCAGCAATCAGAAAAAACTTTTAATCAAGATCGCCAAAGAAAAGGGATATACCAACCTTATACACTTCTCAGACGATGGCATTTCCGGTGTCACAATGGAGCGGCCCGGTTTTGTTGCGATGATTCAAGAGCTTGAAGAAGGCCACGCGGCAGCTGTTTTCGTAAAGGATATGTCGCGCTTAGGAAGAAACTACATTGAGGTTGGAAAGCTCACGGAGGAATTTCTCCCCGATCACGACATCAGGCTTGTCGCGGTTTCCGACAATGTGGATACCGCCGAGGGAGAAAATGAGCTGACACCGATCCGCAATCTGTTCAACGAGTGGTATGCCCGTGATATCAGCAAAAAACGGCGTATCAGCAATAAAATCAAGGGAAATGCTGGGGAACCAATGGGACAGCCACCTTACGGTTATATCAAGGACCCGGATAACTCCAAACGCTGGATTGTGGACGAGGAAGCCGCCGTCGTCGTTCGCCGAATTTATCAGATGACGCTGGACGGCTTTGGCCCGGAGCAGACCGCCGCTGCGCTGGAAAGGGACAGTATCCTAACTCCAATATCTTATTGGCAGACACGAGGCGTCAACCGCCCCGGCAAGCACAAAGACGCACCGCCCACAAAGTGGAACAGTTCTACCATTACCAAAATTCTTTCCTTGCAGGAGTATTGCGGGGATGTCCTCAATTTCAAGACGTACAGCAAATCTTACAAGAATAAGAAGCGGATTGAGAACGACCATGATAATTGGGTTATCTTTAAGGATGTGCACGATCCGGTCGTTGATCGCGCAACATGGGAAAAGGTACAGCAGAAACGTGGTAAAATCCGCAAGCGGAAAACCAATGAGGGAGAAACCAATATGTTCTCAGGTCTGCTTGTCTGTGCTGACTGCGGACACAATCTGCATTTCCACTTCAATCAGGGCAACCCGGATATCAAGTATTTTAATTGTTCCAACTACAAAGGCAATCGGGGCACTTGCACCTCTACTCATTACATCCGTGTGGACTTTCTTGAACAGGTCGTCTTGGGAGAAATCCGCAGGCTTACAAAATTTGCGAGCAAGTATGAAGATGAATTTGTCAAAGCGGTTATGGGACATTCTCAACAAACTGTGGAACTTGATCGACAGAAAAAGCAAAAAGAATACGATTCTCTGTTGGCGCGTGATAAAGAGATTGACCGGCTGTTTGATCGAATGTATGAGGATAATGTGGCCGGTAAAATTTCCGACGAACGGTTTTCAAAGATGACCAAGCAATATGAAGATGAACAGAGCGGATTAGCAGAACGGATAAAAACGCTCAGGACCGAGCTTGACAAAGAAAGCCGACGGACAATAGGCACGGATATGTTTATAGCCACTGTGCGTAAATATACCAGAGCCAGAAAGCTCACGCCGCGTATGCTGAATGAGCTGATTGATCACATTGAAGTTCATCAAGCCGAAAAGATGAACGGCGTATACGTCCAGAAGCTGACCATTCATTATAATTGTATCGGCTCCATTGAAATACCGGATGTTTCATCTCTGCCGGAACCGAATGTTCTGATACAGACGAGAAAAGGAGTAGCCGTAAGCTACTCCCAAGCGCAGATGGCAGGATAAGCATATAAAAAAGCGAGTGTCCTTACGGCATTTTCAAATGCTATAAGAACACTCGACATGGTGCGGATAACAGGACTTGAACCTGCAAGGCCGTGAAGCCACTAGAACCTGAATCTAGCGCGTCTACCAGTTCCGCCATATCCGCAAATAAAATTCGATTGGCCAAAAGGCCAAACGAATTTGGTGCGACCGACGGGACTTGAACCCGTACCCATTGCTGGACACGCCCCTCAAACGTGCGCGTATACCAATTCCGCCACGGTCGCATATCTGTTTATAAAATTTTTGTCACTTTATAGGCGACGCAGTTTATTATAGCAGATTTATCTTAACAAGTCAATAAAAACATCTCCTTATTTCGAAAAATCCGGTTTTCAACAACCGGGTTCCAAAGGACGATATCGTTCTACAATGGCGGAAGCAACCCGAAGTCCATCGACGGCAGCACTCACGATTCCGCCAGCGTAGCCAGCGCCTTCTCCGGCTGGATAAAGTCCTTCTGCCGCCAGCGCCTCATAATTTTGAGAACGAGGGATTCGCACCGGCGAGGAGGTACGAGTTTCTACACCAGTTAAAATAGCATCTTCGTCAGAAAACCCATGGATTTTTTTGTTGAATGCCAGTAAACCATTCCGTAGTCTTTGCGTTATATTGGCCGGGAACAACTCATCTAGACGAGTGGGAGTGACGCCGATGGGGTAAGAAGGGGATATATTTTGTGAGAAGGTTTTTATATTCCCGTTCAAAAATCCGCCAACTGTTTGACACGGCGCGTAAAAGTTACTGCCACCTGCCAAAAATGCGGCATGCTCCAGCTTTTTTTGAAAACGAATTCCTTCCTGAGGAGAGGAAAAAGCACTGATGGAGGCGACAAGAGCGGCATTAGCATTTTTCCCATTTCGTAGATAGTTGCTCATACCGTTAGTAACGACACCGCCTTGTTCAGAGGCAGCGGCCACAACGGTACCGCCCGGACACATGCAGAATGTGTAAACAGCCTCATTCCCGCGGCGAAGTGATAGTTGGTATTCCCCCTTGGAAAGGCGTGGGTGCCCTACGTATTTGCCATAAAGCGCTCGATCAATGTTTTCTTGTAAATGCTCAATGCGTACACCAACAGAAAAAGCTTTTGGTTCCAATTGAACGCCTGCTTGTTGGAGCATAGAGAAGGTGTCTCGTGCGCTGTGCCCGACAGCAAGAATAAGAGCGCCTGTTTGGAAGTGTTCAGTTCCGAGTAAGATATCAGTGATTTTTCCATTTTGAAGTTTAAGATCGTGCAGTTGTGTTTCAAAGCGAATTTCACCGCCGAGGGAGCGGATTTCTTCTCTGATAGAAAGAACCACATGACGCAATTTATCTGTCCCAATATGAGGCTTAGCAAGTCGTAAAATATCAGTAGGAGCACCGTGATGAACAAATTCTTGTAATACCCAATTAGCAAGCGGATCGCCAATCCGAGTGGTTAGTTTACCATCAGAGAAAGTTCCGGCACCACCTTCGCCAAATTGTACATTTGTTTGTGCATTTAGAATACCATTTTCCCAAAAGTGAGAGATTGTCTGTATACGTTCATGCAATGCTTGTCCGCGTTCAACAATTAAGGGACGATACCCAAAGCGGGCTAAGAGTAGACCAGCAAACATTCCAGCAGGCCCAAATCCAATAATGATTGGGCGGCCGTCCAGCTTATCCTTTCCTGGGACAGGGCGGAATGGCGTAATATCCCGGCGACTAACGGAGGAGATGTTCGCCTTTTGAACAATGTTTTCTTCTTGTGCTTCGGAAAGATCTAAGCCAATCGTGTAAACAAAATGTGCCTGTCCACGTCTTAAGTCTGGCGAACGCTTGACTATATAAGCTTGGTCGCGTAATGAACTAGGTAGACCAACAGTTTTTAAAGCAAGGTCTATGGCTGTGCCATCATCATCGTCAAGTGGCAGGCGAATATTTCCAATACGTACAGACATATTTTCTCCTATATTGTAAAAGCATCCGGCGGATTATCCGAACGGATGCTGAGGTCTGGTGATCTTATTGTAGAATGTTAAGATTTCTCTACGTTTATGACAGCCATATAAGTTCCAGTTGCCCAATAGCTAGAAGGGACGGAAATGGAGACAGGTACTTCATATTGACCAATACCGTTGAATGACTTAGATAGGTCAATAATACCATTTGCGACAGGTGGGGAAGCCATTTGATTAGAGGGACCAAATAAATGAATACCGTTTATTTGTTTGGTTATCAATTGAACGTGATATCCCGTAGGCAGATTAGTCGTTTGAATGTTCTGTGTAGTGATATCCTTTGTGGCGGTATTTAACAAATTGATGTTAACGGTAACATTAGATAGGTTCTCTAAATTTTGTAAAGTTCCGCCCAATCGAATAGGCATAGTAATTTGATTGGTAAGAGACAAGTTGTTAAAATCAATATTTCCTATGTCTAATTTTGAGAGAGACTGCAATTCCTTTTCTGCCCCTGCAATATGCAGATTTTGCGGATTAATTGA
>DOXU01000096.1 GCA_003518885.1 Oscillospiraceae bacterium | reverse complement strand
AGAATGGAGGTCAGGGCAGCAAAAACGGCGGATAGTACGGCATAAAAAAGCCACGATTTATTCCGTTTGTCATTCAGGGTTTTGGTTTCCTGACGCTGTATCATAAGATAGGTTCCGGCAGCAAGCAGCACAACCCCGATTCCCATCCACAAGGTGGGAGTTTCTCTTAAAAACAGAAAAGCAAGCAGGATCGTTAGAATCGTGCTGCTTTTATCAATCGGAGCCACTTTATTGACATCGCCGAGCTGCAACGCTTTGAAATAGCAAAGCCAGGAAGCGCCGGTAGCAGCTCCTGAAAGAATCAGGAACACAAGGCTGCGTGTGGAAATCAGGTCGATGGTACGTTGCGAACCCACAACGAAAACCATTAGCCAGGAAAACAGAAGCACAATAACGGTGCGGAGCGCCGTCGCAAGGTTTGAATCGGTGTTTTTAATTCCGATTTTAGCCAAGATACTGGTCAGTCCAGCAAACAGCGCAGAACCTAAGGCAAACAGAAGCCACATTCATATCCCTCCATCTATGTTTTTTACAGGCATAAGATTGAGAAGATGATTATGGAGTTTTTGTCTTTTGGTTTGGTTCCAGTTTTGATTCTTCACGCATCTCCCAGAAAATTTTAAATTCCAGCTTCTCAACATTCCTTTGCTGCTTATAGCTGACACGAAGCGTGGATTCTTCGGGAATGGTGATGTCTTTCGCCAGACCTTGTAATATGGAAGCGATATTACCGCCATTCTTTTTTATGGTTGACAGGGACTCCATGATTTTTCCAAACAACTCGTGGGATACACCGGAAGTATCTTCCGAGACGATATACCGTTCCTCTCTGTTTACGTAGTCCATAGAATCTCCGGAAGCCAGCCACCCGATCAAGGCATCCCGGCTGAACCGCCATTCACGCCCGATTTTACGGGCGGGGATATGCTCTTCCCTGAGCAGCTTGATCAAAGTCTTTTCGCTAACGCCAATGAATTCAACAGCCTGTTCAAGATTTAAAATATGCTCATCCATAGAAGCACCTCGTTTCATGCTTTTATTATAGCCATCATAAAGAGCAAAGTCAATTATAACAGTAGTTAAATGCTGCTTAACTGTATTTAGCGGCTTGTTTTGGCATTAGAAATGTCAGCTGATACGATTTTAATCCTGAGATCGAAAACAAGTCCGATGAAATCGCACGGATACTGTCTTTATGCGATCAGCAGGACTTGAAAATTATAAGCGCGACCATGACGGCCATATTGGGCAACAAGGCAAAAACTTAAAAAAACGTAGCGGTTTTCAGTACTTACCATTATGAGAAAAGGTAACTTATTACCCCTCAAAATAGGTACGAAACAAAAGCGGCAAGCAATGCATCGTGGGACCCACGATGCCAATTTTCCAATTTTTCGCTTGCGCGAAAACCGGAAAATTGCTTGTTGGTGGCAAGCCCCCAATCCCCTCTGATCGCACAATAAATTGTGCGGCTGCGCGTCCTGCGGACGCTTAAAAATGCAGCTAATCGAACAAGTATTATAAGTGAGCAAATACCTGTTCGATTTTGCAAGAGTAAAGTAGGGGGAATACGAAATTTTTCCTTCATCTGCTCTACATACCCAACACAATTTCATTATCTAACAACTTTGCTCGTTCTCGCCAATCTGGCATATGAACTGATAGAAAGTCCAGAAAATTTTTATCATGCCTCGGATAGAGAAAATGCGTCAATTCATGCAGAATTACATATTCAATGCAGGGCGGAGGGGCTTTCAATAAATAGTAGTTTAGGTTTATTTTGTTCATCCTTCTACTGCAACTTCCCCAAAGCGTTTTCATTTTAGCCACTTTCACATCAGGCCGTTGAATCTCATGTTTTTGTATAATCGGGTACAGATCATCTAGCCGTTTAAGGAAGTACTGCTTGGACGCTTTTTGCCACCAGTTGTTGTATTGTTTATCTACATCCATCTGCATTTCCTTGTTCGGCGTGTAAAGGAACAACTCGCTGTCAGTTATTTCAACATATTTTCTGTTTGCCTGAATCACTCTTATGATGTATTGTCTACCAAGGACGCGCGTTGACACGCCTGTTCGGATATGATCTTCCTTTTCCACGGCTTGGGTTTTCTCAAAAGCGGTTAATTTTTCTTCCATCCATTTGGTTTTAGATACCAGAAAACTAGTCACCCAGTCTGTAGGCGTGTCATTTGGAACCGTTAGCTTAATTTCCTGTGATGGAAACACTTTTAGCCTTACCCGCCGCACCGACTTTTCAGTGACCTCAACCATTTTCTTTTTTCCAAGAAGTTCTACGCTATATTCCATATTTAATACCTTACCATTGCGGTACGCATCACATTTTCAAGTAATAGATCCAATTCCTGAACATGTATTTCTATACCCTGCTCATCTGCATAATCCCAAAGCAAATCTTCCACAGCCTGATTCATTCTTTTGTGAATCACTGTATTGCCGCGCCAATCCACATGGGCCAACTCTTTTATTGCAGTGTTGATGTTTGCAGCCAGTTGACCTATACGTTCTTCGATTTTCTCGCCTTTTGGATTTGCACCGTGAAGTAGAGCATCAGAAATAACCCCATAGAACGCTTTCGCATCACTATCATCATCAATGCAGGACGGATAAGTGTTTCCAACAAATCCTTCTCGGAAATCCTCAGCCAGCTTTTTAATTTGAGCTAAATAAGAGATATCATCTCTTGCTTGACGATATTTTTCAAGTGTTTCCTTAATGCGTTCGGAAAATCTTTTATAGAGCAATGGGTCTTCATAGCGTCGTGCTTCTAATTCGGAAACCAAACGGGTTTTGATATACGCTGCTTTTGCTTTTTTGCCATCAATTTCTTCCAACTGCTTATCCATGCCAGCTTTATCATTGATGGCAATGGGTTCCACAACCATTTCTACCGGTTCGGCGGTTACAAAGCTATTCAATAGATTTCGGATTCCATCTTCATATCTACTAAAATCAACTTTCTCGGCATAGATTTTCATCAAAGTCATGCGTAGCTTTTGGAAAAACAATAAGTCTTGCTTATATTTCTGCATATGATCGAGTCCCACCAATTTATACAGAGAAAAGCTGCTTATTGCCAATTCCATATGCTT
Source organism: Oscillospiraceae bacterium (assembly GCA_003518885.1). GTDB lineage: Bacteria > Bacillota > Clostridia > Oscillospirales > Ethanoligenentaceae > Ethanoligenens. The sequence continues at coordinate 6,126 of DOXU01000096.1, read as the reverse complement.
GGAGAATTCCGCCAAAAGGCCATAAAAAGTTTTCCGCTTTTCTGTAGCAATTTCTTCATCATCGTCTTCAAAAAATGCTTGCCACGCATTGGAATTAGATTTATCGAAATTACTGCCTTCAAAAAACTGCAGTAATTTTTTGTTTGACTCTGCCAACTTTTCTTTCTCTTCGTTGGCAGTAAAAATGGAATCAGCCAAATCGGCAGCATCATAGCCACTGAGGCCAGATTCATCATCACCATACATATCCATCGCAGTATTCAAGTTGGCAAACAAGCCCCAATAGTCTACGATCAGGCCAAAGTTTTTGCCGGGATAGATTCGATTTACACGCGCGATTGCTTGTAGCAATGTGTGTTCTTTCAACTGCTTATCCACATAAAGGACTGCTAAAGGCGGTGCGTCGAAGCCCGTAAGCAACATTGTACAAACCACAACGATATCTACATCCTCGCCACCGTTGATATTGTCTTTGATATATTCCTCATATTTATCATAGTCCTGCCCAAATTTAGGCTCAACTTCTGCCTTGAAAAAATTTCGAATTTTATCCTTCTCGCTGTTTGACAGTGGCTTATTTTCTCCATCTCGCTCATTTTCAGAACAGATTAACGCAGCTGCTTTTGCCCCGCCTAGCGCATTGATTGCATGTGCTAGATCAATTGCTTCTGCGCGTGATGAAGCAGCCACCATAGCTTTGTAGCCATGGGGACGACAATAGGACAGATAATGTTCATTGATGTCAAAAGCCAACATGGAAATACGCGCGCTTGTCTGTGCAATAGGACGGAAACGGCTCCATTTGCGCCGCATATCTTCACGTTGTTCTTCGTTGAGCGGTTCCAGAATGTATTTTAAGTAGTCATCAATTTTATCTTTGGGTTCTTTTTGAGGCACAATGCGTCCTTCGTAAACCAGTGGTACGATTACCTTGTCACGGATACCGTCTTCAAATTTGTATGCTTCACCAATCAGCGGGCCGAACTTTTTATAGGTGTTTTTTTTGTCCTTTTTAAGCAGTGGCGTGCCCGTAAAGCCGATTTTTACTGCATTGGGCAGCACTTCGTTCATCATGTTGTGCAACTCACCACCCTGTGAACGATGGCTTTCGTCAATTAATAGAAATATATTTTCATCTGCGATTTTTGTCCTGCTTTTGGCGGCGCTCATAAACTTATTGATTGTGGTCGTAATAATGCGTACACCATTGGTCTTAAGCAGATTGATCAGCGCGGTACCCGTGTTCGCATTGCTTGGTTCCATGCCGGTGTGAATGAAGTTATCTTTCAGTTGCTTGATCAAATTCAGTCGGTCGCACACCAATACAAAGCGCGAACCTTTTATGGTGTCGTCTGCTGTAATTCTTTTAACCAGCATAACCATAGTTAGTGACTTCCCACTGCCTTGCGTGTGCCAGATTACCCCACCTCGGCAACCTTTTCCATCCTCGCCTTTAATGCGACGCATAGTGTTTTCTACACCGAAGTACTGTTGATATCGTGCTATTTTTTTAATATTACTGTCATATAAAATATAAAATCGAATCAGGTCAAGCAAGCGCTCCTTGCTGAGCATAGATACGATGTATTTATCTTGTTCAATGATTGGCATATTGGGAGCATATCGTTTAGCACAGTCTTCCTGCCATTTTTTATTGTCCTTGCCGCTTTCATGCCAGTGGCAAAAATATTCCTGTGGTGTATGGTCAGTGGCATATTTCACTTCATTCGGATTCATTGCTACCACAAGCTGTACAAATTTAAATAGCTGTGGAATATAATCCGGCTGCCAATTTCGTATATTCTGTTTGACGCCTTCTTCCACGTCCACACCGGATTTTTTGCATTCGATTACCACCAACGGAATGCCATTGACCAATAGCACAATATCCGGCCGGGCAAATTTCCCGTTTTGGCGTTGTACTGAAAACTCATCTGTTACCTGCCAGATATTTTTCTCCGGATGCTCCCAATCAATGTAGTTGAGGTCAAATGATTGCAAACCACCGTCAAACAGCTTTTCCTCACAACTTTTACCAAAGATCAGACTATCGTAGATTGTTTTGCTGGCATAGGTCGGTCCTTTCTCTAACATCACATCTAAATCGTTGATTGCCGTGTTAATGCTGCGCTCCGAGAAGGGGACCATTCTGCCACTGTACCGGTAGGACTGTGAGGCTAAAAATTCGCGCATTACGTCTGGAAAAAGGACATTGCTTAACCTTCCGCGTTTCCTTTCAGACTCAGCACGCGGAACATAGCTGTAGCCCATGTTTTGCAGTTGCTGAATTGCTCTGTCCTGCGATTCAGGACGTTCATTGAATATGGTATGATCCGGCATAATATTTCTCCTTATACAGCTTTAGCAGGGCCGTTACTGACCCTGCTTTGCTGCTGCGAATTACTTGGAATCTTTCGGCGGGCACGGATCATTTCCGTGGCTGTCCGATCTTTGAATCTTTCCATCCATGCCATGAATGAGGAACTCCGTACCTTGATGTATACTGATTTCTCGTCCGGCGTCAATCGCTTCTTTTTTTGTGTCATAATGGCCGCTGACACGTTTTGCATTCTCACGCTCTACATCCCATCCGCCATCAGGGTTATGGACAACATGATGCTCTTTTCTTGGCATAATATCTCTCCTCAATATTTCGGAAGTTTATCGAGGTTATCCCTCTTGGTGGAGTTTTTGTCTGTCCGGATGTACTTGATTCCGTCAATTTTCACCACATTGACCACGGCTCCTTTATAGTACTTTCCGTCAGTACCTTTAACAGCAGTCATAACGGTTTGGCCGTCTTCAATATTTGCTACGACTACGCTTCGAAGTTTTTCAGACGCATCGTACAACTTGACCTTCTCAATAAAGGTGGTATCATCACTATCTTTGTAGTGAACGGCAATAATATAATAATCTGCTTCCATAATTTAATTCCTTTCTTATTCTTGCAAAATAAATTGTTCTGTGGTAAATTAACAACATGGTATTTTTCCATGGAGTGATTAGCCTGCGGCTACAGGCTAATTGCTCTTTTTCTTTACCGTCATATCTATCATCACCATCCTCATTTAGATTGTATATAAACCCTCTTAAAAAGGAATTATACCCGTACAAGACCAGTCATCAAAAGTTGAGCAAGGCCTTTTTTCTTCTCTTTCCATGCGGCAAGCTCCTGCTCTAATAGAGTGATCACCCGATCAGCCGATGAAATAGTCTTAATGATAGCCTTCTGTTCTTCAAGGGTGCTGGGGATACTCACAGTAAGCTTTTTTATATCATTTGCGTATATATGCACAATTGAATATCCTTGGCACAGTTCTGCTTTTTGTCGTATGAGTTCTTTAGTATACTGCATATATGCAAGGAATAAAGGGTCGACTTTATTCTTGTTTGGTTCCATAATAATAATATCGCCGCCAACTGCAATTGGAAAAGATCCTGTATATACGGTGCATTTGCCAATCTCGAGACGATCTTCTCCCGATCCAGTAAACAACAGCGTTCCCTGACTAATAAACGGGGAGCCATCCGCAATTTCTGTTTCCGTAAAAGAAACTGGAGTGTCAAACCATGTGCCAAACGACATGTATATATCGCCATATTTAATACATGGTATTTTTCCCGTTAAACAGTTTTCGTTTGAGATACCATATCCTTTCGAAAATTCACCCAACTCACTCATAGTACAATTATTCCAGCTCATACTCTTGAACTTTGATAGACGAACACCGCTGTCTGGATTAAGGAGATTCTGCATCAACCACTTTTTCTGCTTGCGTTTTTCATCTAGCAGATCTTGCTTTAACGTAATCACCCTGTCACACTGTGCCAATATTTTAATGATTTTTAGTTGTTCTGCATCTGAGGGAAAGGCAATATGTCCTCGTAATACGTCCTCATTATTAACCTTCATATCATTCTTTGCGCCACGTTTTACCAAGGGCTTCAAATAATTATTAAGATAACAATCAATGGAAAAATACTGATCAAGATATTGTGCAGTGTACGGCTTTTGACAATGGTACACTGCGTAAAGGGTCGAAACAATGCCCGGATTTCCACAATTCAATTTGATTATGCCATATGGATTTTCTTTTAGTGGACTTTTTGTGTATACTAAGTCACCCGTTTCAACAATATGATAATTGTCAACAGAAGCACCAGCATACGAGCGTCCCATGAAAACAATTTGATTCACAATGCCATTTTCGCCTGAAACAGACAGAACATCGCTTTTGCTATATTTCTTATTGAAGTTTCTCTCCTTATTTTCAAAAAGCGCCGTATTCAGCGGAAGAGATCTCCAATCATTTGGAAAAAGCAAGCTTCGACTCCGCCGATACTCATTCGGCACTTTGCCGTGCCGTACCTGTTCAATGCGATGTTTAATTATTTCTCTCATTTGTTCGGCTCCTACTTTTCGTTTGGTTTGGTGGGCAAAAGTCTGATCGCTGTATCTTCGCAAAATGTTTATAATCCGAGCTCCTTTAAATATTCAGCCATTTTTGCCTCCACCGTGACCAGTTCTCCTTTGATGCGATCAATATTCCCTTGTACCTCTTCGATGTCTATCAATTCTTCTTCCTCAAACGTATCCACATAGCGTGGAATATTGAGATTGAATTCATTGCCTTTGATTTCTTCAAAACTGGCTTTGCGAGCAAACTTGTCTACATCTTTGCGAGCAAAATAGGTATCCAAAATTGCTTGAATATCCTTTTCCTCGAGCTTGTTTTGGTTCTTATCTTTTTTATAGCGAAGATTTCCATCGGAATCTTTCCCCGAGGCATCAATAAACAGCACGTCATCTGTGGCTCGATTTTTCTTGAATACCAAAATGCAAGCCGGAATACTTGTGCCGAAAAACAAATTTGCAGGCAACCCGATAACAGCATCTAACAAATTTTTCTCGATTACAGTCTGGCGTATACGACCTTCGGATGCGCCTCGAAACAAGACGCCATGAGGCACAACCGCCGCCATGCGTCCATTATTTTTTAAGCTGTGAATCATGTGTAATAAAAAGGCCCAGTCGCCCTTGCTTGCAGGAGGTACACCCCAATCAAAACGATGGTAAGGATCAAGACTTGCCGTCATAGTAAATTTCTTTTTACTGTCGGCGGCATTTTCTTGCGCTGCTCCGGGATTAAATCCTTCTGCCCATTTATCCTGCGAGAAAGGCATATTAGCCACAATTACATCAAACTGTTTTAGATTTCCGTCTGAATCAAGGTGAAGCGGGTTTGAAAGGGAATCCCCCCATGCAATGTTGGCTCCATGGATATCGTGGATAAAAAGATTCATGCGTGCCATAGACCAGGAAGAGCCGTTCATTTCCTGCCCGTAAATTGCTACTTTCTTTACGTCCGCTTGTTTTGCGGTACGTATCAGTAGGGACGCAGAACCACAAGTGGGATCATAGATTGCTTCGTCATTGCGCGGCTTGGTTAGCCGCGCCATCAGCTCAGATACCATTGTGGGTGTAAAGAAACTACCTGCTTTTTTACCAGCTTCCGCTGCGAATTCTCCAATCATGTACTCATAGGCGTCACCAATGATATCTGCTGGTTCCTTACCAACTGTAGTTTCAATATGGGAAGGCATTAAATCCAGCGGCTCAAAATCTTCCAGCAAGGTACGCAACTTAGTGTTCTTTTGCTGTGGGTTACCCAGCATGGTTTCACTATTGAAGTCAATACTGCGAAATACGCCGTGTAACTCCGTGTTGCTGTCTTCAATCCCACGTAACGCAAAGTTGATTATTTCACCGATTTTTACATCAAATCTTTTTTCATATAGAGTTTTGAACCGCTCATCTTCAGATAACACAAAGGGGAGTCTCGCTTTCGCACGCTCAATCCTTATTTCATTATCACCATACTTGTTATGCAAATTTTGTACTTGCTCTTCATGTGTATCATCCAAATACTTTAAAAAAAGCATTGCCAAGACAAAGTCCTTATAGTTTGCCGCATCAATAGTACCGCGAAATGTCCCTGCTGCCTTCCACAATGTACTTTTGATTTTTTCAAAGGTGGTTTTTGCTTCCATTAATTTCTTCCTCCGTTATTTAACAGCTTATCTGCCATTACAGCCAATAGCCGGTCATTTTCATATATATAC
>DOXU01000028.1 GCA_003518885.1 Oscillospiraceae bacterium | reverse complement strand
GAGGCCAACGTACACAACACGTTGGTCTCTTTTATGTTTAGTCAATATAAATTGAAAAATCACGTAAAAAGCTTGCTTATCTCTGTCCCGCTTGAAAATCTTTCGCGGCGGCAATATAGGAAACGAATAGTGGATGTGGCCGATTAGGACGGGATTTAAATTCCGGGTGGAATTGTACACCAACAAACCATGGGTGCTCTGGCAATTCTACCATTTCTACTAGTTTTTCATCAGGTGAAAGGCCAGCAAGTACCATCCCAGCCTTTTTAAAGTCTTCTCTATATTCATTATTGAATTCCAAACGATGGCGGTGTCTCTCGTAAATGAGTTCCTCTCCCTGATAAATGTCACGCAATTTTGTTTTTTCCGTGATTTTGCAGGGATAGAGGCCTAAACGCATTGTGCCACCGAGGTTTTCGATGTCCTTTTGATCATTCATAAAATCAATGACGGCATGTGGACAATCAGGCGTAAATTCGGCCGAATCGGCGTCCGGAATTTCCATAACATTCCGTGCAAACTCAATCGTGGCCATATGCATGCCTAAACAAATTCCAAAGTAAGGGACTTTATTTTTACGGGCATATTGCACAGCTTCAATCATGCCAGGAATACCGCGATCACCAAAACCGCCAGGAACTAGAACGCCATCACAGTATGAGAGCACAGAGCCGACATTTTGTGGGGTAAGTTGCTCAGAATCGACCCATTTAATATGTACCTGTACACCATTTGCAATACCTGCATGGCAAAGCGATTCCACGACAGAGAGGTATGCATCATGCAAGCCTACATATTTGCCTACTAATGCAATTTTAACGTCCCCTTTTGTGTCCTTAAAGCGTTGTACCATAGCGGTCCATTCGGTTAAATCTGGTTTTTTGCTCTCATCCAATTGCAAGTGATGGCAAACGGAAGCAGCAAGTCCCTCAGATTCAAGCATTAAGGGGACTTCATAAAGCACAGGAGCCGTCAGGTTTTGGATGACATCCTCTGGCCTTACATTGCAGAACAGGCTAATTTTTTCGCGCATATCTTCTGGAACGGGTCGCTCACTGCGGCAAACAATGACCTGTGGTTGAATGCCAAGTGAGCGCAGTTCTTTTACGCTGTGCTGGGTAGGTTTTGATTTCAATTCATCGGAGCCACCAATATAGGGCACCAATGTAACATGAATAAACATGGCGTTGTGCTCACCGACTTCTTTAGCTGCTTGTCGGATTGCCTCCATAAACGGAGTAGATTCAATGTCTCCTACCGTGCCACCGATCTCTGTAATGACAACATCGGTATGACCGGTGCGCCCTACGCGGTAGATCCGTTCTTTGATTTCGTTAGTAATATGCGGAATAACCTGAACAGTGCCGCCCAAATAATCCCCGTGGCGTTCTTTGGTGATGACGTTAAGATAGATTTTGCCCGTTGTGACATTGGAGTTTATGGACAAATTTTCATCAATAAAGCGCTCATAGTGTCCAAGGTCCAAATCCGTTTCCGCACCATCATCCGTGACAAAAACCTCGCCATGTTGATAGGGGCTCATCGTTCCGGGATCTACATTGATATAAGGATCAAATTTTTGTATTGTGACCCGATATCCTCTTGCTTTTAAGAGCCTGCCGAGCGATGCGGCAGTAATGCCTTTTCCCAGACCCGATACGACGCCGCCTGTTACAAAAATGTATTTAACTGCCAAGACCGGTTCCCCTTCCTTTTGTATTCCTGTGCATAAAATACAATGATTTTTGCTGATTTCCATACAACAAAAACATACCATGCTATTCTACCGCTTTTGTGACCTGTGGTCAAGCATTTCGCGGTCGTCTTCTTCATGTATTTTATAATGTACAACGTTGCAAGGTGTTTATAATTTGAGTATAATCAAAGGAGCGTCGAATTGGACGTGTTTTATAAGGGAAGTAACGAAAGAGAATGGAAGGATTTGGCCTGAATGACAATGCCCATCACGTATCTGGATAATAGTGCGACTACCCGTGTTTGTAAGGAAGCTGCCACAGCGGCTTTGCAAGCAATGACAGAGGTGTATGGAAACCCATCTTCCTTACACGGAATGGGAATTGCTGCAGAAGAATTAATGGAGCAATCTAGAAAAAAGGTGGCAGATGCTTTAGGCTGTGAGGCACGTGAACTGGTTTTTACCTCAGGTGGGACAGAGGCCAATAATCTGGCCGTTTTTGGAGCAGTGCACGCAAAACACCGAAAAGGGAACCGGATTGTGACAACGGCTATTGAACATAGCTCTGTTGCGGGTCCCATTGACGTTTTGGAAAAAGAGGGATTTGAAGTCGTTCGTTTGCGCCCGGATAATAATGGCATGGTTTCAGAAAAGAGTTTGGAAGAAGCCATTACACCTTCCACTATTTTGGTCAGTGTGATGCTTATTAATAATGAAATGGGTGCGATACAGCCGGTTGAGTCGATAAAATCATTGATTCATCGGGTAGGTGCGCCCGCACTTATTCATATTGATGCTGTGCAGGCATTTGCCAAATATGCATTTTCTCCAGAGGCTTTGGGAGCGGATTTGCTTAGCGTTAGTGGGCATAAAATCCATGCGCCAAAAGGAGCAGGGGCTCTATATGTTAGAAAAGGGGCACGTATTTTGCCTTTAGAAGCGGGTGGCGGGCAGGAAAGAAATTTGCGCCCAGGTACGCAGGCAGTTCCCGCTATCGCTGGATTTGGTGAAGCAGCAGCTCTTGCTCGTAAGGATTTTCCTCAAAATCGGGCACTTTTTCAGCACTTGCGTGCCCATTTATTGGAGCGGTTAACATCGCTTCCTTCTATTGCAGTCAATTCCCCGGAAGATGGAGCGGCCCATATTTTAAATCTCTCTGTTTTAGGTATCCGCTCCGAAACAATGCTACATTTTTTGGCGGACCGGAATATTTTTGTTTCTAGCGGGTCGGCTTGCTCTCGCGGAGCAAAAAGCTATGTGTTGGCAGCTATGAATCTGCCAGATGAGCGAATTGATTCTGCATTGCGTATAAGCTTTTCCCACGAAAATACCCGGGAGGATATTGATCGTTTCGTTGATGCCATCCAAGAGGGAATAAAGACATTGACTCATATAAAATAATCTCGTGCTGATATGTACAGATTGAATCAAAGACAGGAGCGGAAAATATTGCAGGAAGTTATTCTTCTGAAAGATGGTGAACTCATTCTCAAAGGATTGAATCGTCCACAATTTGAACATAAGCTGTTTAAAAATATCCGGCGTGTATTGCAAAATGTCGGTGACTTTTCTATAGAGCAGGCGCAATCGATTGTCTATGTATCGGCAGAAAATGAGAGTGCTTTTCTGGATATTGCATATAAAAAATTACAAAAAGTTTTTGGAATCAGTGCAATTTCGCGTGCATGTGTTGTAGAAAAGGACATGCAAGCAATTGAAAAGGCAGCTCCCCTTTATTTAGAGAAGGAAGCCAAAGGGGCACGGACATTCAAGGTGGCGGCAAAACGTGCGGATAAACGCTTTGCTTATAAGTCACCTGAAATTGCTAGAAAGGTTGCCGATGCGGTTGGGGAAGTTTTTCCTCATCTTGAGGCGGACATGAAAAATCCGGAATTGCTTATCACAGTGGAAATCAGAGATACGGCTGCGTATATTCATGGCAATAGTGTGCCAGGTGCGGGAGGAATGCCCGCAGGTAGTTGCGGACGAGCTTCTGTTTTGATTTCTGGAGGTATTGACAGCCCGGTTGCTTCTTATATGATGGCTAGAAGAGGGATGGGAATCACAGCGGTTCATTTTGCTACGCCCCCTTACACCAGTCCACGCGCCACGACAAAAGTGATGCAATTGCTGAAGATCGTGAGTGTATATAGCGGGCCGATCGCCTGTTTTGTTGTGCCCTTTACTAAGTTGCAAGAACAGATTCGTGCCAACTGTAGAGAGGAATTCTTTACAATCTTATTAAGAAGGTTTATGATGAGGGCGTCCACGCGCATTGCCATTGCACAGGATTGTGCGGCTCTGATTACAGGGGAGAGTATTGGTCAAGTAGCAAGCCAAACAATTGAGGCAATTACCTGTACTGAGGCGGCTTCTTCTCTTCCAGTGTTGCGTCCGCTTATTGGGATGGACAAAGAAGAAATCATTCGCATTTCGCGCCGCATTGAAACCTATGAGACCTCGATTTTACCATATGAGGATTGCTGTACGGTGTTTACACCGCGCCATCCTCGCACAAAGCCGCGGATAGAAGAAGTAGAAAGAGAAGAGGCCAGGTTCGATTTTGCTCCTCTTCTTGATGAAGCAGTGCAAAATGCTGAAAAAACCGTGATTTGTCCAGAGTGAATTTGTCTTTTTAAATATATAGTGGAAATACCGTGAGGAAAGCAGGGGGTAGAATGAACGCAGAATTACTATCCGTCGGAACGGAATTACTGTTAGGAAATATCTTGAATACCGATGCACGTTATTTGGCTAATGAACTAGCAGAGCTAGGAATTAATGTATTGCATCAAAGCGTGATTGGAGACAATGAAGCGCGCTTAATAGAAGCACTACAATTGGCCATTTCCCGCAGCGATATTATTATTACCTCAGGCGGTCTTGGACCGACGGGAGATGATATTACTCGAGAAACTATTGCAAAAGCACTGGGAAAAAAGCTGATTTTAGATGAGCCGAGCTTGGAAAGAATTCGGGAGAGTTTTTCCAGAATGGGTCGTTCGATGGGCAAAAGCAACATCAAACAAGCGATGTTACCGGAAGGCTGCATCATTTTGCAAAATGATTGGGGAACGGCACCAGGTTGTATTGTGGAGCAAGGTAAAAAGATTGTTGTTATGTTGCCAGGGCCACCACGAGAGCTCTATCCGTTATTTGCCAAAACTGTGCGTCCATATCTCTCTAAATTCTCTGAGGGCATCATTTTTTCCACCAGCCTACGAGAGTTTGGTATTCCAGAGTCTACCGTACAAGAAATATTAGACGATCTGATGAAAGGGACGAGTCCGACACTTTCTCCTTATGCTAAAGAGGGAGAAGTGCAACTTCGGGTGACAGCAAAGGCTGCGACGGAGGAACAGGCACGAAAAATTTGTCACCCAGTGGTCGATGAGGTAAAAAGACGTCTAGGCAATGCAATTTATGGTGAAGATGTAGAAAATCTGCAGCAGGCAGTTGTACAAGCACTAAAAAAGCGCAACCAAAAAATTGCATTGGCGGAGTCATGCACAGGCGGCATGACGGCTAGTCGTATCACCGAGGTTTCGGGTAGCTCAGAGGTATTTGAGTGCGGTGTTGTTACCTATGCCAATCGCGTGAAAGAGGCGCTACTGGGTGTACGACAGGAAACACTGGAGACCGATGGTGCAGTGAGTGAACAGACCGCTTCGCAGATGGCCGAAGGTATTCGTTTAAAAGCGGCAGCCGACTATGGAGTTGGCATCACAGGAATTGCGGGACCAGGAGGTGGCACAGCGGAAAAACCGGTTGGGTTAGTCTATGTCTCTGTTTCCGACGGAAAAGATTGTTATGTTCGTCGGCTGCTTTTAGGGCATGGGAATGCGGAAAGAGAATTCATTCGTTATCTTTCCTCTTCGAATGCATTAGATATGGCTAGGCGCATGATCTTGGGTATTCCACAAATGAAGAGCGCCGTGCGCGTTGATCCGCCTCGTCCGCAAAATCCAGGTTCCTATTTTGGAAAATAAGAAATATTTTTATGGTGATATACATATTGTTGTTAAAAGGACGGTTCTATGTTAACTTATGCATTAATTGGCTGCGGACGAATTTCGCCCAATCATATTGCTGCAGTGAAAAACAATGCTGAAAAAGTCCATATCACGGCTTTATGCGATGTGGATGAACAGGCCGCTCAAGCGCTGGTGAAGCGGTTTGCTCTTCAAAATATTCATATTTACACGGATTATCATCTTTTGCTAGAGAAGGAACATCCAGATTTAGTGGCAATAGCGCTTCCAAGTGGCTTGCATGCTACGGTTGCTTATGATTGCATTATAGCTGGCTGTCATACCATTGTTGAAAAACCAATCGCCCTTTCTTTGGCCGATGCCCAACGCTTGATTACAGCGGCAGAAAAGGCGGACGTTCGGTTGTGTGCTTGCCACCAAAATCGTTTCAATAAATCCATTCAACAGATTCGTTCTGCATTAGAGGCCGGTCGATTTGGTAGGTTGTTTCATGGTGCAGCGCACATTCGCTGGAACCGTGGAAAAGAGTATTATAAGCAGGCGCCATGGCGTGGCACATGGGATGGAGATGGCGGCGCTTTAATGAATCAGTGCATCCATAATATTGATCTTTTGCGCTGGATGATGGGGGACGAAGTAGAAGAAGTAGTTGCCTACACAGATCGTCTTGCCCACCCATTCATTGAGGCGGAAGATCTTGGTTTGGCACTTATTCGTTTTAAAAATGGTGCATATGGGCTATTAGAGGGAACGACGAATGTTTTCCCGCAGAATCTTGAAGAAACTTTATATCTTTTTGGCGAAACTGGAACGGTAAAAGTGGGTGGAAAGTCAGTCAATAAGATTGAAACCTGGCGTTTTGCCGATGGCAAAGAGGATGAAGAACAGGTTAAGGCCGAATTTGCGGAGGATCCTCCTAATATTTACGGGTTTGGGCATACACCGCTTTATGCGGATATGATTGATGCAATAGAAAATCACCGTGCACCGGCAGTGGATGGCGCGGCAGGTAAACGTGCATTGGAACTGGTGTTGGCCGTATACAAGGCGGCTGCCTTGGGTAGACCGGTGCGCTTGCCGCTCTCTGATGGTTCTACGCAAGAATTCAAAGGACGGTTTCCTTTTAACCCACAGGCGTAAAGGAGAGCCGATGGATGCAAAAAAACAACTCCAAAAGGGATTGGACTATGCGAAAGTGGGTATTCGCAGGGGATTCCTTCATATTTTTATGGGAAGCACGCTGGTCAATTTAGTTTCGGCCGGCGCGGCTTTGTTACTACCAAATGTGTTGGAGCCTTATCAATTTGGGCTTTTAAATGTGCCGGATACTCTGATTGGCTATTTACTTCTATTTAATGGATTAGGAATGGCAGGCGCTTTTTTACGTTACTGTGCAATAGGGGATGACCCAGCAGAAAAAAAAGCGTATTTTTTGTTTGGTATGCGTTTTGGTATTTTGGCTGACATCGTTCTGACAGTTGCCGGCGGTACTTTACTTTTTGTCCTTTATCATATAGGAATATACCGTGCCAAATCACCTTCCGAATTAAAAGTAGAATTTGCATTGCTTGCCCTGTTGGCTCTTACCCCTATTGCCAAATTTCTTCTTGATGGTTTTTCCAATTTCTTTCGAGGGGTTTATGCCAATAAAGAATATGGGAGAATCTCTGTTGTTTATACTGTTACGGCGGCTTTACTTCCTTTGGCCTTTGCGTATTTTTTACGCATTTGGGGGATTGTGCCGGGCAGATATTTGGCCTTTGCCGTGGCTATCTCCATTGGAGTATTGATGCTGCGTAGATTGCCAAATTTTCAAGTAAAAGCAGTGATACTGAGCAGACAAGACAAGATAGGCATGGTGAAATATGGTGTAAACCAAATGGCAGCCAGTCTTTTTTCCCAAATTATGCCCTTGGTAGAAACGACGATTATCAATTATTTTATTCTGGATAACGCACGACGTGGGGAATTTCGTATTGCAACGTTGGTTCCTTCAATGTTGCAGGTTTTGACATTATCGGTTATCGTTTTTGTATTCCCATATTTTGCACGGCATTATGCAGATGGGGAGTGGATATGGCACAAATCCAGGCGGTTATTTTTAACTCTCGGTGTGGGGATGTTGATATTAATTCCAACCGGGATGCTCATAACGCCTTTTTTATTGCAACGGTTTTATCCAGCCTATAATCATGCGGAGACAATTCGAATCATGTGTGTATTCTGGGCTGCTTATGGTGTAAATGCTGCGTTTAAAGCGACAACGGGAAATATCTTAGCGGCCATCGGCGAAGTAAAGTTTAATCTGGTAGTGACTTTTTTTGCTTCCGTTTTACAAGGCGTTTTTTGTTATTTATTGGTCTCCCATTTTGCACTAGATGGAGCAGCATGGGGCCTGCTCATCGCATATTCTGCGTATTCACTTGCGGGAATAGTCTATCTGCGGTATTATTGTAGAAAGCTGGTGCATAAGCGCGCGGCCTGCAATGCAATGGAGGATAAGTCATGAAGATCTTTATGTTGCCGTCTTGGTATGCAACAGAAGATAAACCGCTTTTAGGTATTTTTTTCACAGAACAAGCACGTGCACTTATCCGTGCGGGCCATCAAGTTTACATATTATATCCAGATCTGCGATTTCGCCTGTATGGGTTACCAACAGGTATTCATTCTTTTGCAGGAGACGTGCCAGGGTATTTTGACCGCTGTCGCAGTTTCACGCCTTTTTGGGAGCAAGGAAGATGGCCACAGCGTGAATGGATGCTAAACAGATTGTATAAATTAGCGGTAAAACAATGGGGAAAGCCGGATTTATTGCATTTGCAGTCTTGTAAAATGGGAATAGAGGCACTTTGGCTGGGACAAAAATATCATTTGCCCTTAGTTTATACTGAGCATTTTACAGGGGTCATGACTTCGCTTAAGGGTCCGTTGCGTACGCAATTGAGAAAAACACTGGAAGGGGCAAGTCAGGCTATTGCTGTCAGTGAAGAGCTTAAATTGCGCATGCAAGAGTTTCGCGCAGATACACGTTACATTCCCAATATGGTGGATTCCTCTTCCTTTACACCGGCTAAGAGTCAGCATAGCGGTTTTGTTTTTGGAACACTTTGCAATCTTGTGGCCAGGAAGCGAATAGATTTGCTTTTGCGTGCTTTTGCTGCTGCTGATTTATCCAACAGTTTTCTTTGTATTGGGGGGGATGGGCCTGAACGTAGAAGTTTAGAGAAATTAGCGCATGCCTTAAAGATCGCGGATCGAGTGATTTTTTGTGGGAGGGTGTCTCGTGCGGATGTGTGTCATTTTTACCAAGGGTGTGACTGCATTGTTAGTACAAGTGATATCGAAACATTTGGAATGACCTTGATTGAAGCACTCTCTTGTGGAATCCCCATACTTTCTACTAAAAGTGGGGGGCCGGAAAGTATTGTGATTCCGGGGCAAAATGGACAATTGATCCCATGTAATGATGAGAAAAGTTTAAAAAATGGTCTGATTCAAATGGCAAGTTACAAATTTGACAAACATCATTTGCGGGCAGACTGTATTGCACGTTTTGGAGAAAAGGCTGTGGTTGCACAAATTACAGCCGTTTATCAACAAGCAGTCAGAAGGTACAAATGGGAGTAAAGCCTGGTTGTGCTAGTGAGTTGGTGAGAGATTGCCAGATAAGGCAGAAAGGATTCCATGGATCATTCAAATACTCTTGGGAAATGGGCACGTGTTCTTTGCTGCCTCTTGCCAATCGGCGTCTTACTCGGAAAATTCAGTGGACTCTCTTTGTATTTAATGTCTGGTTTGATGTTATTGCTTTTTGTTTTGCATCAGATTAAACAACGTCATTTTTCTTTACCGCTTGGGCGTAGTACGCCTTATGCGGTTGTTTTAATTTGGATAGCCATCTATGGGGCTATCACATTATTTTGGGCGTGGAACCGAGCATATTGTTATAGCATTTACCTTTATCAGATCATCGGCATTGCGATTTCTGTTTTTATGTGTGGAACGCTTCGCACACGTCAGCATTTGCAACAGTTTTTAGATATTTTAACCCTTTGCTTGATTTTCACTGTTTGCCTGGGAATTGTTGAAATCTTTACGGGGAATTTTATCTTTTTCCCGAATGATACCCAGCTGTACTGGAAAAATGAATATAATTTATATTTTCCTTATGCAATGTTTGATAATACAAACGATTATGCTACCTATGTATTGGTTTTTCTACCGTTTGGCCTCTATCATTTGGTTCAACGGTTGTGCGGTGTTTTGGGGAAAATAACGGCTTTTGCTCTGCTCACAGCCGCTTTGTTTACGATCTTTAACGCCGATCCACGGATTCTGTATATCGCAATGGTTTTTATGGGGATTCTCTTTTTTATTTGTATGGCTTTCAAAAGAGGAGGGCGCGCTTATCTACGCAAGCTGATTGGAGTTGCCGTGGCTGGAATGGCTTCAATTGCGTTGCTGGGGGCGATGATGCTTTTTAAGGCGAGCGTATTTGCGGGAGAACTTCATTCTATTAATATGGATAACCATTCCGTTAGTGAACGCTCTATGTTACTTCTGGGTTCGCTACGCATGACTTTTGCCTCCCATTTTTTGGGCATTGGTGTGGGGAATGGAACGTTGATGATGCCTTATTTTACGGGTACAGCTAGAAGTTTTAATCCGCATAATATGACACTGCAGCTTCTCTCAGAGGATGGTATCTTAGTCTTTATTCCTTATGTTTTGATGATGATTGCTTTTGCTGTGCGCTTTTTCCGCTATAGAGGTCAAAATTTTCATCGGGATGTACTTTCGGCAATCTGTTTTGCAATGGTTTGTGGATATCCACTAATTGGAATTGCTTCGGCAGATATGACACATATATTAGCGGCATGGCCGATCTTTGGTATTTTGTTGGTCTGCATGAATATTTTATACCCGGCAAAATCAGTTGCGCCTAAAGAGGCCAAAAAGCTACTCTTTATCAGCTTTATTGATTTTGGTGATTTTACTTCCGGATCAAGTGTGCGCCCTCAGCGGATGGCGAAGGCTTTTGAAAATTTAGGCTATGATGTACAAATTCTCTCAGGCTTGCAAAATCGTCGTTGGGAGCGCTGGAAACGTGTTTGGAAGTTGTGGAGATCGATACGTAATGATTTACCCGATTTTTGTTATGTGGAACCACCAAGTGGGCCATTTTTCAATTTTTGTGATCATTTGCTTCTATTGTGGTTGCGATCTGCTGGTGTTCCCCTTGGTTTATTTTATCGGGATGCCTACTGGTTATTTGCTGATTGGTGGGGGGTAAAAGGAATAAAGCGATTCTGGTTAATATTGATGCAACGTTTTGACCTGTTTATCTTTCATTTGGCCTGTAATATTTTATTTTTTCCTACAAAGAGTATGGCAGATTTATTTCAATTTAGGCAAAAGGGCGTTTTGCCACCGGCCGGTATCAATATGGTGGAACCTGCACATAAGCCAGTAAGAAAAGCACTTTATGTGGGAGGCGTCTCTGTTTTTTATGGAACAGATATGCTCTTGGAGGCATTTTCTATTCTTAATGAAGAAATGCATTGTTCTGTGCATTTGAACGTGGTTTGTAGAGAAAAAGAAATGGGTGAGCTCTTTGAGCCCTATTTGGGAAGAGCTTGGCTTTCTGTTTTGCACCGATCCGGAGATGAGGCTTTGGCACCGCTGTATGCAGATTGTGATATGGCACTCTATCCATCTCGTCCAGATCGTTATATGGACTTTTGTATGCCAGTAAAGCTTTTTGAATATTTATCACGTGCGTTGCCTATTGTTTGCACAAATTGTAAGGAAGCTGCAGGGTTCGTAGAGGAGAACGGAATCGGTATCGTTTCACCGTTTAATGCAAAGGAATATGCTCTTGCCGTGTCTGATCTGTACAGTCATCCAGACCGACTTGTTAAAATGCGTGAACAATGTATAAAAGTATTGCAAGAAAAACACGGCTGGGAGCATAGAGCGGCGGAGGCCGCAACCGGCATTTTGAAAGCGGCTGACAGATCACAAATTGCAAGAGAGGAAAACTAAAATGCGTATAGCTTTTCTTTCAGCGGCCTGTTCAATTCACACGGTTCGCTGGGTCAATGCTTTGGCAGATAGAGGACACGAGATTGCCTTGTTTTCTTTATTACGGCATGCAGATAAAATGGGGTCTATTTCGCAAAAAATTACCGTATATTACTTGCGAGGTGGTTATTTAAGTGCAACACAAGCGTTTTCGAGAGAATTGGCGGCGTTTTCCCCACAAGTGCTAAATGCACATTATGCCACAGGATATGGAACTTTAGCAAGGCGTAGTCGATTCAATCCTCTCTTGTTGTCAATTTGGGGAAGTGATATTTATGATTTCCCACATTTTGGGCCTATTCACCGACAT
>DOXU01000138.1 GCA_003518885.1 Oscillospiraceae bacterium | reverse complement strand
GTTCTAGATCACCCAGCTTTTCTCCTGTACCAACAAACTGGATGGGTTTTCCGGTCACCGCACGAACAGAGAGTGCCGCGCCGCCACGTGTATCCCCATCTAACTTGGTCAAGATAACGCCGTCAATTCCCAACGCATCATCAAAGGCCGAAGCGACATTCACCGCATCCTGTCCGGTCATAGCATCTACAACCAACAAAATTTCCTGTGGACTCAATGCTTCCTTTAAATGAACCAATTCATCCATCAGAGTCTCATCAATATGCAACCGACCGGCGGTATCCACAATCAAAACATCATTGCCATGATCTTTTGCATGGGTAAGTGCCGCCTTCGCAATTTGAACCGGATCGCCTTGTCCTTGTTCAAAAACCGGCGCATCCACTTTTTCTCCTACAACCTGTAGCTGCTTAATTGCAGCAGGGCGATACACGTCGCACGCCACTAGTAAGGGGCGTTTTCCCTGATTTTTCATTGAAAGCGCCAATTTAGCTGCATGCGTTGTTTTACCAGAACCCTGTAAACCACAAAGTAAGATAATAGTTGGTGGATGGGAAGCGTAGCGGATGCGGCTTTCCTCTCCGCCCATCAGATTTGTCAGCTCTTCGTCAACAATCTTAATTACTTGTTGTGCTGGGGTCAAACTTTCCAGTACAACATCGCCAACTGCACGTTCCGTGACATCATTAACGAATTTTTTCGCAATTTTAAAGTTAACATCGGCTTCCAACAGAGCAAGACGTACTTCACGCATCGCCTGTCTTACATCTTTTTCATTTAATTTTCCTTTGGAGCGTAGCCGTTTAAATGCCGCCGAAAGTTTTTCTGTCAGTCCTTCAAATGCCATATCTGCCACCTCCCGCCGATTTATTCTTCACGCAGTGAATGCGTTATATTTTGGATTCGTTGGGCAAGAGCGCCAATCTTTTTTGTAGCACAAGGAGATTGGCACTGCTTCATAATCTCTTTCGCTGCACAATCGATTTGATCAAGCGCCACCTGTGTATTATGGAAGCGTTTTGCTAAATGCAATTTTCCTTCCATAAATAAGAGCGTATGTTCGCCACGTTTAATTGCATCTCGTACCCCTTGCCTGGTAATACCGGCATGGGCCGCAATTTCTGCCAACGAAAGGTCGTCATCATAATACAGTTCAATCACTTCGTGCTGCTTTTGGGTCAGGATCTCGCCGTAGAAATCCAAAAGTAAAACGATGTTCAAATTTTTCTCTATCATATCGATGACCTCATAGCATGTAAAGCTAATCACTTTACAATAGGGTTAGTATACGCGTTTTCATTTTCAATGTCAAGACAAATTGAGCAAGCGTTTATTTTACCGGCATTCCCAAGAAAAACAAAAGCAAACGCTTGACCCTTGCTGGAAGATATGATAAAATGAGGACACCTGACAAGGGTCTTTTTTTATGCGCTTTTTAGCAGCTAGAGTACGCATAATTAAGAGCGGAGTGAAAATCAGTCACACGGGAAGGACGGCATAATTCATGAGAGTAAAAGTCACATTGGCCTGTACAGAATGCAAACAGCGCAATTATGATACGACCAAGAATAAGAAGAGTGATCCAGACCGGCTGGAAATGAGCAAATATTGTCGCTTCTGCCGTAAGCACACGGTGCATAAGGAAACCAAATAACGCGAGGAGGGGCTTTTTTTATGCCAAAATCCAAGCAAAATAAAAAACCAATTCCTCTGCATCCAAAAAATGCCCGTTCTGCCAAGAACATCGGTAAGAGCAAGCAAAAGGGACGCTGGTACGCCTTCAAACATTTTTGGAGTGATATCCATTCCGAATTCAAGAAGATTGTCTGGCCATCTGGGCACCAGTTGTTTATCAACACCGTTGTTGTGTTGGTCACCATGGCGGTTGTAGGAGCATTGGTGATGGCGCTGGATGCGCTTTGTGTCACCGGCTTCAACGCATTGGTAAAATAAAACCGTCTGGGGAGATGAATAGACTTGCTATCTGAAAACGCAAAATGGTATGTTGTACACACCTATTCTGGATATGAAAACAAAGTGGCATCTAATTTGCAGACCATTGTGGAAAACCGCAGTCTGCAAGATGTTATCCAGAATATCTTCATTCCGACCGAAACGGTAACGGAAATCAAGGATAATGTTAAGCGCGAAGTAGAACGGAAAACGTTCCCTGGTTATGTGCTGATCAAAATGGAACTGAACGACCAAACGTGGCACATTGTGCGTAACACGCGTGGCGTTACCGGTTTTGTGGGTTCGGGCACACATCCAGAGCCGTTAACTGATGAAGAAGCGGCTTCTCTTGGCATGGATAAGCGTTCCGTTGAAGTGAACTATGGCCTTGGAGACAGTGTACGGATTACCAACGGCCCGCTTGATGGCTTTATTGGCACGGTCACCGCGCTAGACACGGAAAACAACCAAGTTACGGTCACCGTCTCGATGTTTGGCCGTGAAACGCCTGCTGAACTTGAGCTTGGTCAAGTTGAAACCATTGAGTAAACACGTTTGAGAGTAATTTCTCAGTTTTAAGCAAATAATACGCGACAAACAAGTCGCTGTTATACCGCGCACTTGCGCGGCTGTGGGAGGAAGCGCAATTCGGCGTTTCCGCCATCCACCACATTCAGGAGGTGCAATTATGGCACAAAAAGTTGTCGGTCTTATCAAATTGCAGATCCCGGCGGGTAAAGCAACGCCGGCGCCCCCAGTTGGCCCGGCACTCGGTCAGCACGGCGTAAACATCATGGCATTCACCAAGGAATTTAACGAGCGTACAAAAGCAAACGCCGGTTTAATTATTCCAGTGGTCATCACCGTTTATGCCGATCGTTCGTTCACCTTTATCACCAAAACACCACCAGCTGCTGTTTTGATTAAAAAAGCAATCAGCTTGGATAAAGGTTCTGGCGTGCCAAACAAAACCAAGGTTGGCAAAATCACCAGAGAACAACTGCAGAAAATTGCAGAAATGAAAATGCCCGATTTGAACGCCGCCAGCATGGACACCGCTATCAGCATGATCGCGGGTACCGCACGCAGCATGGGTGTGGAAGTCGCTGACTGACGCTCCCAAGGTGGGAGGAACATTCCGTTATGCACCACTTATGAGGGAGGTTGCAACTGATGAAACATGGTAAAAAATATGTCGAAAGTGAAAAGCTGATCGACACAAACAAATTGTATGAATCAGATGAGGCTATCGATATCTGCTGCAAGACAGCGAAAGCTAAATTTGATGAAACAGTAGAAGTACACATCCGCCTTGGCGTGGATGCCCGTCACGCTGACCAACAGGTCCGTGGCGCTGTTGTTCTGCCAAACGGTACTGGTCGTGTCGTTCGCACCTTAGTTTTTGCTAAGGGCGACAACGCGAAAGCTGCTGAAGCTGCCGGCGCTGATTATGTTGGAGCAGAGGATTACATGGAGAAGATCCAAAAAGAAAACTGGATGGACTTCGACGTTGTAATCGCTACTCCTGATATGATGAGCGTTGTGGGTCGCTTAGGTAAAATCCTTGGCCCGCGTGGCTTGATGCCAAACCCAAAGGCTGGCACGGTAACCCCCGATGTCACCCGCGCAATCAATGATGCTAAAGCCGGTAAGATTGAATACCGTTTAGATAAAACCAACATCATTCACTGTGTCATTGGAAAAGCATCTTTTGGTCCTAAAAAAGTTCAAGAGAATTTTGATACTTTGTTGAATGCAATTGTCAAAGCAAAACCGGCCGCCACCAAAGGCCAGTATATCCGCTCCTGCGCCATTGCCACCACAATGGGTCCTGGGTTGCATATCAATCCAGCCAAAGTCGGTGGACAGGTTGTCGACGCTGATTGACAAGCATTTTCAACTCTGTTATAATAACGTTGTTCGATTGACTCGAAAGGCTGCTTTTGGTCATCTGAATAAACAGATGTTTTTCGAAGACAGCAGGCGCCGTAAGGCTTAAACATCGGCCTGCCGAGGAAACTGATTTGTTTGCATTGCTGTGCGCTGCACATTTGCTTATGAATTTTCAACCCTCGGCTTTTAGCCGGGGGTTTTTCCTTTGCCGCCAATCTCCACCACAGGAGGTGAAAACATTGCCAAGTGAGAAAATTCTTTCCCAGAAAAAGCTTGCTTTTTCTGGGAAAGAATTTT
>DOXU01000201.1 GCA_003518885.1 Oscillospiraceae bacterium | reverse complement strand
CCCGTATGGTCACATCTTCCATGTGCTTAACATGACCTCGTCCAGCGTATTTTCTCTCGCAGTAAATTAAGGCGATACCACCAACAATCAGAGACAGGGAGACAGGAAACGGATGCATCAGTAACGCACCCAGCCGTTTATAAAACAGAACGGCAACAATTACTGTTGGTACCAAAGCCGCAATGATTGCCAGCACGAGCCTTCTTCCATATTGCCCGCGTCCCAGGTGGCGCAGGACGGACATGATTCTGCTACGATACAATACAACCACGGCCAAAATAGCACCAAACTGAATCACAATTTCAAATAGATTGAAAAATTCCTGATAAGATCCTTGATCAGTTCCTAAAAAAGCACCAACTAAGATCATATGTCCTGTAGAAGATACTGGCAGAAATTCCGTAATACCTTCCACGATACCGAGAACGATCACTTTTAGCAAGAGAAAAAAACTATCCATTCAAGCAGTCCTTTCAAAAATCACAGCATACCCAGCCCGGCAGCATTGCCTCCTATTATACTTGTATTTCTTCCCATTGGCAACGATTCTCTATTTTCAAAATCTTTTTACCAAGAAAGATTGGATTTTTTGCGGAAGTTTGAAGTCTTGGAATTGAAAAACAGCATTTTCATGATATAATAACTACGATAATGGATATTTATTTCATTACAACAGCGCAATACTGTTAACTATAAATCTCGTTATATAGAAGAACCTGAAAAGGGAGAACATATGGAACTCACCGAGGAAATCAATCGTCTTAAAGCTGAAAGGCAGGCAATTATCGTTGCCCATAATTATCAAGTAGACGACGTGCAGGAGATTGCTGATTATACAGGAGACTCCTATTTCTTAAGCAAAATTTGTGCAAAAAATGAAGCAAAAACAATTGTTTTTTGCGGTGTACGCTTTATGGCGGAAAGCGCCAAACTGCTCTCACCAGAAAAAACAGTTTTACTACCAGAAGCAACGGCAGGATGTCCAATGGCCGACTCTATGACACCTGAAGATGTCATCCGACTGAAAAACGAACATCCAAAAGCTGCCGTAGTTTGTTATATCAATTCTACTGTAGATGTTAAGGCTGAGTGTGATGTTTGCTGTACATCTTCTAATGCTTTAAAAGTCATCCACAGTTTAAAAGAAGAAGAAGTTATTTTTATTCCGGATCCTAACTTGGGAGACTATGTTTCTAAACAAGTACCAGAAAAAAAATTCTACTTTTTCAATGGCCCTTGTGTAACACACTCACGTGTCTCTATTGAAGAAATAAAGAAAGCACGCAAATTATCACCGGGTGCGCCAATTGCCGTCCATCCAGAATGCCCTCCCGAAGTGGTTGCCGCCGCTGACTATGTTGGCAGCACCAGTGGTATTGTCGACTTTTGTCGCAACAGCGACGCCAAGTGCATTGTTATTGGAACAGAGATGGGCATTCTCTACCAACTTAAAAAAGACTGTCCAGACAAAGAATTCCGTCTGTTAACACCGCGGCTTTTATGTGTTAATATGAAAAAAACCAGTCTGGAAAGCGTTTATCACGCTTTACGCGATAATAAAACGCAAATTGAGATTAACTCTACCGCCGCGGATAAAGCCCGCCTCTCCCTTGAAAGGATGCTGCGCGCATGAACAAGAGACAACCGCTCGCAGGTAAGACAGTCCTTGTTGCCATGAGCGGAGGCGTAGACAGTTCCGTGGCCGCTGCTCTATTAAAAAAACAGGGAGCAAATGTTATCGGGATCACCCTCAGCGTTTGGCCAGAGGACTCCATGGCTTGTGCCCGCAGCTGCTGTTCTGTTACGGACGTGGATGATGCACGGGCTGTTTGCTCTGTTTTACAAATACCACATTATGTTTTAGATATGCAAGATGCATTTCAACATGAAGTTATCGATTACTTCACCTCTGAATATTTACGTGGACGTACCCCTAACCCTTGTATTGCTTGTAATGAACATATTAAATTCGCCGCTATGTTTCGCAAAGCGGATGAATTGCGCGCAGATTATATTGCCACGGGTCATTATGCCCATGTTATGCACCGGCCAGAGGGATTCCGTCTTACACGCGCAGTGGATACGCACAAGGACCAGACTTACGTTCTTTACATGTTCGGGCAAAAAGAATTACAGCGCATCCTTTTCCCTTGTGCAGATTATGAAAAGCCCCAAATACGTGCACTGGCTAAAGAATTTGGTTTGCCGACCTTTCAAAAGCCGGATAGCCAGGATTTATGTTTCATTGGTCAGCAGGGATATGCCGCTTTCTTACGAGAAAATTGCGCTGGTTTAACCCGTCCCGGTGAAATCATCAATGAAGCGGGAAAAGTGATTGGTCATCATGAAGGGGTCTATCTCTTTACTGTTGGACAACATAAAGGCTTGGGAGCATTTTCAGAGGAAAAGCTCTATGTGACAGCGATCGATGCGGAACATGCCATTGTGCATGTGGGAAAAAGCGATGCTTTATTCTCCACTGGCGCATTACTCGAGAATCTGTCTGAAACATTTGACAATGCCTTATGCGATGGCACTTCCATTGAAGTTAAAATCCGATACAGTGCTCCTGCTGTCCCCGCTCTCTTCACTCATACAAAAGAAGGGCCCGCTGTTGTCTTTAATCGCCCTCAAAGAGCGGTGACACCTGGCCAGGCAGCTGTTTTCTACCAGAATGACACTGTTT
>DOXU01000212.1 GCA_003518885.1 Oscillospiraceae bacterium | reverse complement strand
AGCATAAAATCTTCCCTCAGTGGGGAAGGACGATGGCGCAAAGATAGTCTTTGCCCCTCATTCAGATAAAAATCGTGCTAATTCGAGTGTCTATGGTACGAACTGCGGGGCCCGAATCACTGACCTGCAGGGTCAGTCGCGCAACACCTTGAAAAGACAGCGGAGAATTACACGCAGTCTTCTGATTGCATTTTTTCTTTTAAATTTTGTCAAACATTGTGGGTACGTCAAGCTAAAAGAGAGAAAAGACTCATATATGGCGTGAAGCTGCTTTGTTTAAATAAAGAAGATAGACAGCCGCGCAAATTGTATTTTGGTAGTTTGAAAACTGGCAATGAGGCCGTTGATTTTTTTGTCTTTTTTATATAATGACTTTCTCAAATTTTTTATAACATTGCATAACTTCAATATATTATTTTGTGGGTTTAGTTTATTACAGTATGGAATAGTTCCATAGCGAAATTTACAAAAAACGTTCAACAGAATACCACCATGCGCATGTTAGGGTTTACTGATGAGTTCCCTATCAAAGGCGCCTGCAATAATGGAAAAATGGTCAAATTTCTCACGGTCAGACAAGCTAGATGGCATCACAGTTTCAGAAATCATTCGGATCGGTATTGAGGCAAATAAACTGGTTACTGCCGGACATGATGTTGTTTTTTTAAATGCGGGAGAGCCAGATTTTCCTACGCCAGATAATATAAAGCTCTCTGGTATAAAAGCAATTATTGAAAATAAAACGCGTTATACACAATTAGATGGTATACCTGAGTTAAAAGCCGCTATCAAAAAAAAATTCCTACGTGAAAATTATCTCGACTGTGCTGTGTCAGAAATTAGCGTAGGCCCCGGTGCCAAGCAGGTCTTATTCAATGTTTTTATGGCCACACTCAATAAAGGGGATGAAGTTATTGTTCCCATGCCATGCTGGACAAGCTATTTTGATATTATTCGTTTAGCCGGTGGGGTGCCTGTTGCGGTAACCTGTGAAGAAAGCAACAATTTTCGGATTACCGAGCAGCAACTACAAAAAGCTATTACACCCAGAACACGCTGGCTACTGCTTAATTCTCCCTCTAATCCAACAGGCTCAGTCTACGGAAAAGAAGATTTAGAGGCATTGGGGCAGGTGCTGCGCCAAGAACAGCATGTGGGTGTTGTTTCTGATGATATTTATGAGCATATTATTTATAAGAATGCTCCATACCAAACAATGGCAGATGTTTGCCCAGATTTAAAAAATCGTATTGTTACAATCAATGGTGTTTCCAAAGCTTATTCCATGACCGGGTGGCGTATTGGCTATGCAGGGGCTCCGCAGGAAATTATAGCAGCAATGGCTGTTGTACAAAGCCAAAGCTCATCCAACCCATGCTCCATTAGCCAAAATGCCGCGGTTGAAGCATTGGAAGGCCCGCAGGAAACAATAGCCTTAAGGCAAGCGGCCTTTTGCCGGCGGCGTGACTTCACGGTAGCAGCTCTTAACACTCTTCCTTGGGTATCGTGCAAAATACCGGATGGCGCTTTTTACGCTTTTGCAAATATAAAAGCCCTGCTTGATCAAGAAGATGTTAAAGCAAAAGGCATAAAAAACGATAAAGATTTATGTAGCTACCTGCTTCATGAATCAAAAGTGGCCGTTGTGCCAGGGAGCTGCTTTGGGGCAGAGGGGTATATGCGTCTGTCCTATGCTACGTCAGATCATCTGTTGAAAGAAGCGCTTGAACGTATCAAGGTCGGTATTTCACAGCTGGTTGGGGTCAGCCACATAAAATAGCCAATACACATTCTTAAATATCGTCTTTAAAAAAGGGAAAAAGAATATGGATCTTGGTATTGCAGGGCGCCATGCTCTTATTTGTGGCGCAAGTCGTGGCATGGGGCGGGCCGTTGCGCAACTTCTTGCTAAGGAGAACGTAAATCTCACGCTCATTGCAAGAAACCCAGACACGTTGGGGGAAACCCTTAACCTGTTGGAAACAACACCCTCCCAGCATGTTACCTATATTGCGGCAGACCTGACACATGAGAGTGAAAGGCAAAGAGTCTTTAGCACATGTGCGCCGCCAGATATTCTTATCAATAACGGTGCAGGTATGCCTCCCGGTGACTTCCGCCTTTGGCAGCGTGAAGACTGGCTAAAAGGGCTAGATACCATGATGCTCGCGCCAATAGACATGATAAGGTTGTCCATAGATGGCATGATAGAGAGAAAATTTGGCCGCATTGTCAATTTGGCCTCTCGCAGTGTCAAAACACCGCAAGCTGAGATGGGTCTTTCCAATGCTGCGCGCACCGGGTTGGTCTCTTTCTCTGCCGGTTTGGCGCGGCAGGTAGTGTCTCATAATGTTACTATAAATAATGTACTACCCGGCATTATAGATTCTGATGCCCAATATGCGCATGTGCATGATCTGGCGCGGCGTTCTCACAAAAGTTACGATGAAATCTGGCAGGAGCGCGCGTTGCGTAACCCAGCAGGTCGCTATGGCAGCCCAATGGAAGTTGCCGCAGCAGTTGCCTTTTTCTGCTCTCACGCCGCAGGGTTTACAACTGGGCAAAGCCTTTTAGTCGATGGTGGCGACTATAATGGAATTTTTTGATGCTAAAACGCAGGATTATTCCACAAAGGAATAGACAAGAGAAAGATTTTCGTATTTCATTGCAAATATGGAATGGAATAGCATCCCTGAGTATGTTTTTATGAACCAGAACAAAGCAACACGTTCGTTTATATCAAAGAAAAGGGATAATCAGCATGACCAAGCCATGGCATGGAGAAAAGCCGCAAATTTGCGTTGCGCATGCACATTATGATCTGAAAGCAGAAATTGAAAAACGGGGTTTATCACTGCCATGTGAGCAAGTGAATAATCTTGAAAGTTTTAAAAAAATTGCAGCCAATGCGGAAATATTGGTTGTGTCCATGCTTTGGAAAAATCATATTCTGGATTGGGCACCTAATCTTAAACTGGTTCAGTCAGTCAGTGCGGGTGTAGACCATTATGCGCATGATATGTTCCGTGAGCGTGGTGTGCATCTTTGTAGTGCACAGGGTGTTAATGCCAATGCAGTATCAGACCATGCATTAGGCCTTTTACTGTCATTATCTCGCAGGTTGTACGAGGCACGTGATGATCAGAAAAAAACGTTTTGGCGCCCGACCAGCACCAATGCCAATGATCGGTTGCAAGAGTTAAATAGTAAAACTGTTTTGGTTGTTGGGTTTGGGGGTATTGGGTCACGCGTTGCGGCTTTGTGTCAGGCTTTTGGCATGAATGTTATCGCCATGCGCCGGTCTATTTCCAAAAAGAGCCCTGATAACATCAAAATGATTACTAAAAATGATTTTTTAAAAACACTTACCGAAGTAGATGCCATTATTCTCACATGCCCTTTAACATCAGAAACATTTGGTCTTGTTAATGCGCAAGCTTTTGCTGCAATGCGCCCAGATGCCGTGCTCATTAATGTCGGAAGAGGCAAGCTCGTTGATGAAGTCGCAATGGTTGAGGCCTTGCAGCAAAAGAAAATTGCCGCAGCCGGTCTAGACACATTTTTTGAAGAGCCCCTTTCAAAATCATCACCTTTATGGAATATGGAAAATGTGATAGTAACACCACATGCCGCGGGTGAAACCCAGTTTTATGAACGCAATGTTGTCGACATCTTGCTTCATAATATTCAGGCACTCGAAAATGGTACACCATT
>DOXU01000207.1 GCA_003518885.1 Oscillospiraceae bacterium | reverse complement strand
GGATAAGCCACGTTTTTTTACTATAGCCACAAAGTGGTAGGAAATAAAAGAGCACGGATATAGGGACAGCGGAGTTGCCAGCTGTCCCATTCTTATTTATTTTTATTATACTTTAAAAACAAGAAGGTTAGTTTATGTCCAATTTGGCTGCACAGCCCGATCGTGCGCAGCACAAGCATGCACTATCGCTATATTTGATCACCATTATCGCGATGGCATTCAGTGGCCAAATGATCGCGAATTCTGTCGGATGGCAGATCTATGATTTAACAAAATCGGCGTTTTATCTTGGCTTGGTTGGTTTAGTTCAATTTATTCCTATGGCTGCCATGACCTTGTTTTCGGGTTATATTGCTGATCATTTTAATCGTAAAGTTGTTGTTCTTTTAAGCGGAATTGGCTTTTGTGTTTGTTATGGATATTTAATGGTTTCCAGTTACACAAAAGCCCTCCATCCAAGCTCTCTTCTCATGATTGCTTTCATTATTGGCGCGGTTAATTCTTTAAATTCACCGGCACTTCAGTCGCTATTGCCAAATATTGTGCAAAGATCGGAATTGACGAAGGCTACTGCACAGAAAACGGCTTGTTTTCAGGCGGCGACAATCATTGGGCCAGCGCTGGGAGGCCTTCTCTATGCCATGGGGGCATATGTCGTTTACTTGGTTTCTGCTGCAGTGGTATTAGTTGGGTGCGTGGCGATATTAGGTGTGTGGGTTGCACCGCGTGTGCGTGATAGCCAACCGGTTAATCTGCATTCCCTTTTGGGGGGTGCTCAATATGTTAGAAAGCATCCTGTTATTCTTGGTGCTATTTCATTGGATCTATTTGCGGTCCTTTTCGGAGGAGCAACGGCATTATTGCCTATATTTTCTTCCACTATTCTACATATTGGCCCAATAGGATTAGGGTTCTTGCGAGCTGCACCGGCATTGGGCGCCTTTTTTGTTTCCTTTTATTTGGCGCGTCGGCCGTTTACACACCGTGTAGGAATAACCATGTTCTCAGCGGTTATGGTTTTTGGAATTTCTACTATATGTTTTGCAATTTCCCGTAATTTCTGGTTTTCTTTTGCTGTTTTAATTATTCTTGGTGCAGCTGATGTGATCAGTGTGGTGGTGCGCTCTACATTGGTACAAATTCAGACACCAAATGAGATGCTAGGACGCGTGAACTCAATCAATCAGCTTTTTATTGGCACATCTAATCAGCTTGGTGAATTTGAATCAGGACTAACGGCTGCTTGGTTTGGCGCGATTCCCGCGGCTTTAATTGGTGGAATTGGGACCATCAGTATTGTGCTCATTTGGATGAAGCTTTTTCCACGTTTACGTAAAATGGACCAGTACGAAGATTCTGGTGAGGGAGATTGGATACAGGAGGAATAAAAATGGATGGAAAAACACGCCGTAATATTCAAATAGGGGCATTGGTCTCTATTGTTTTAAAAAAAGATCAGCCAACAGGTAAACGTACAGAGGGCCACGTAAAACGAATATTGACACACAGTCCGACTCATCCCCATGGCATCAAAGTGATGTTAGAAGAAGACGATATGGTTGGCAGAGTACAAGAAATTTTAAAGAATTCCGATTAAGAATGGAAAAAAGGCGGTGCCATCGTAATGGGCACCGCCTTTCTTAATCTTAGTGAAAAACGATAAAAAAGAAGTTTAATTTTCCTTGCTCTGCGCATAAGCCAAGGCTGCTGCTGGGAATGGTTTAAGTGCTCGCTCTAAAATACCGTGGACATAGGCGATCAACATGCCATAATTAGTGATTTCCACACCGTGTTGATTCGCGTAGTGGATGCGGTATTGCATTTCACGACGGTTGAGCATGCAAGCACCACAATGAACGATAGCAGCATATCGTTCAATATTTTCAGGGAAATCTTTCCCAGAAGTCCAATCGAATTGGATTTCATTCCCAGCAAGTTGGCGAATCCAACGGGGGATCTTTACGGTACCAATGTCGTCAGATTGACGGTGATGCGTGCAGCCTTCTGCAATGAGAATACGCTCTCCCGGTTTTAACGAGGCAATGCGTCGTACGCCGCGTACCATTGCTTCAAGATTTCCCTTTTGTCTAGCGAATAGAATAGAAAAAGACGTCATGGGAATATCATTTGGTGTGTCAGCAGCGACTTTTAAAAACGCTTGGGAGTCCGTGATAACTGCTGCAGGTTTTTGCCGTAGGCCCTCTAGTGTAAATCGAAGTTCTTGCTCTTTTGTGACGATAGCTACCGCATCGCGTTCCAAAATGTCACGAATAGTTTGTTGCTGTGGAAGAATGAGACGACCTTTTGGGGCCGCTTTATCAATCGGGGTGACCAAAATGGCCGTTTGCCCTTCGCGAATAAGCCCGCTTGTAAGGCCAAGTTCCTCTTCGGGCTTAATGGCGGTGGCGAGTATTTCACGCAAAGAGGAAATTCCTTCCCCGGTTTTGGCACTGACCCCGACAACAGGGCAAATGAATGCTGCTTGCAGAGCCTCTTTTTTTTCTTTAGATAGGGCTATTTGATCACATTTATTTACAATAAAGACAAAAGGAATTCGTTGTGTTCGCAGGCGATCCATTAGAGTGACTTCGAAATCGCTGGAACGAGCATTCACATCCATCACAATAACAGCGAGATTGGTGCGATGTAATTCCTCATAGGCTTTCTTAACTCGCAAGGCCCCCAATTCGCCGACATCATCGAGACCAGCTGTATCAGTAAGAAGGACAGGACCAAGGGGGAGGAGTTCCATCGTTTTGTGAACGGGATCTGTCGTGGTACCTGGCTCATTGGAGGTAACAGAAACGGGTTGCCCAACAAGAGCGTTAAGTAGAGTAGACTTTCCCGCGTTTCGCCGACCGAAAAAAGTGATATGAGTGCGATTTGCTATTGGTGTGCCGTTCATTTTATCCCTCCTGGAAAACTTATGGTTTACAATATGAAAAAATTAACGTCCAGATGTCATAGAGCGTGTATTTAAAATACGATCAATTTTTTCTTTAGGGAGTTGGCCATCTTCTAATAGTGCCTGTCTTATGGTTTTGCCAGACTGTAAACAATTTTTGGCAAGCTTGGCGGCGGCATCATAGCCAATGTGCTCAATCAGGACTGCAGCCATAGAGAGGCTGCTTTCGGCTAATTCGGCACAGCGTGTAGGATTTGGCTGAATACCTTGGATGCACTTTTCTGTCAAAAGAGTAACCGATCGCTTGGCCAAATCAAGCATTTCTAATAGATTTTGAGCAATGAGTGGAAGAAATGCATTTAGTTCCAGATTTCCTGCTTGTGCGGCCAAAGTGATGGCAGTATCATTCGCTATTATTTGATAGGCGGCTTGTGTGACTGCCTCTGGAATGACCGGGTTAATCTTTCCCGGCATAATAGATGATCCCGCTTGCAAAGCAGGTAGAGTGATTTCTCCCAATCCTCCCCGAGGACCTGAGGACAATAGACGCAGATCTCCTGAGATTTTAGAGAGATTCACAGCAGCAGCCTTTAAAAGCCCAGAAATTTCAACGAAAACATCACAATTTTGAGTGGGATCAATTGGATCTTCTGCGCGAGCGAGGCCAATCCCTGTCAATTCGCGCAAACGTTCTGCTACGGCAAAAGTATAGGCACGTGGCGCGTTTAATCCTGTACCAATGGCTGTTCCGCCCAAATTAATTTGCCGTAGTCGTTCTTCGGCCTTGTAAAGGCGCCAGCGATCCCGTGCAATTGCCTGTGCCCAAGCACCAAATTCTTGTCCTAGTGTCATGGGAACAGCATCTTGTAATTCTGTACGTCCAACTTTTAAAATTTCTGCAAATGCCTCTTCTTTTTCCTGCAGTGCGGTTTGCAGCTTTGCAAATCCATCGCTTACCTGCTTAAGTAATTGAATAGCGGCAATCCTTACAGCAGTGGGAAATACATCGTTTGTCGATTGGGAGAGATTCACATCTTCGATGGGACGTACAGGCGCATAACTTCCTTTTGGGGATCCCAATAACTCGTTCGCTCGATTGGCAATCACTTCATTGATATTCATGTTGGCAGAGGTACCTGCTCCGCCTTGCAAAGCATCTGTTATAAATTGATCATGGTAAAGACCGTTGACAATTTCTTCACATGTTTGCACAATGACCGTTTTCTTTTTCTCTGAGAGCCTTTTTGCATCACAGTTGGCAATTGCTGCGGCATGCTTGACCAGTGCAAGTGCTCTGATGAGCTGTGGATGAAGAGAGCGCCCGGATAGAGGAAAGTTATCGCGTGCACGCGCACTATGAATGCCATAATAAACGTCCGCTTCCAGTTCCATTTTTCCTAAGGCATCAGTTTCTATTCTCATAGTGGATGAACTCTTTCTAAACAATCGACGTGATCCCCACGGGAAAAATCAGGTTTAAACCCTGCGAAGGCAATGCGTCCGGAGAGACATTGTAAACATTCGGCAGCCTCTTCACCGGTGCAGATTTTATTGTCATAAAGCAAGTAATCCTTACGGTGTGCTTTAGGAGAAAGGTTGGGCATCACCACATTAGCACCTGCTCGCAAGGCTTTTTCTCGCCCCAATGGGTCGATGGTTCCAAGAGCAGTTGTAGCCGGAAGGAGAATCTTGGGCATCATTAAGCGCAACAAGGCAAGTAACAGTAAGGTGAAATCGGAAGAGGGACTTTTCATTCCGGCAAATTGTGTGTCGTGGTGAGGAATGAAAGGACCAATACCAATCATATGAGGTTGTAAATCACGCAAAAACAAAAAGTCTTGCGCGAGAGTTTCGTCCGTTTGCCAAGGAGATTCTACCATAAAACCGGCGCCTACTTGATAGCCAATCTCCTGCAGATCACGTAAGCACTGTTTGCGGTGCTCCGGAGACATTTGAGCGGGGTGTAATTTATGGTAATGGGCATTAGATGCTGTTTCGTGTCGAAGCAAATAGCGCTCTGCCCCTGCTTCGAAATAGCGTCGGTAGCTTTCATAACTTTTTTCCCCAATGGATAAGGTGATTGCACAATCTGGGTGTTTATCTTTAATGGCTGACACAATGTCACAAATGAGGTCGTCAGTATAATAAGGGTCTTCACCACCCTGTAAAACAAAAGTACGAAATCCCAAAGCGTGCCCTTTGTCTGTGCAGGACAGAATTTCTTCTTTACTCAGACGGTAACGAACAGCTGAGTCATTCCCGGCACGAATACCACAATAATAACAATTGTTTTTGCAGAAACTTGAAAATTCGATTAGTCCACGAAAGAAGATGGATTTTCCATAATAAGGACGGCGCGCGGCATCAGCAGCATTAAAAAGTGCCTGTTTTTCCGTCTGACTGGCTTGTCGCGTACGCGCAATTAAAGCGGCGATAGCCTGAGCATCTCCGTGCTGAATGATATTAGCTGCAAAATCCGCAAACAACATGTGAATAAGTCCTCCAAGGAAAGGCCGCAATGCGGCTCTGTTGCATCGGTTAATTCTGTAACGATTATAACATTTGCTATCATAAAAGTACAGTTGGAGAAAAAGACATCTTTTCAAGGAGTTAATCGCTTTTGACAACCTCCAAATGCAGCGATATAATGGAAAAGATTGATTTTCAAAGGACAGAAATGTCTTTTGTTTCGGTGACACACTTTCCTTTTGGCAGCTATATTTTAAAGACAGAGGATGAAAATAATGAGTAATACTGTATATGTAACAGGGCACCGTAGCCCGGATACCGATTCGATTTGCTCGGCCATTGGCTATGCAGCGTTAAAATGTGCGCTGGGGATGCATGCGGTTCCAGCAAGGCTGGGAAAAGTTAGCCGTGAAACGGCCTTTGTTCTTTCGGCCTTTCACCAAGATGCCCCCTATTTGTTGACATCTGTACGTGGGCAGATTCGCGATGTAGAGCTTAAAAAAGTGCCAGCGCTTTCATCAACAACAAATATGCAAGACGCTTTGAAAGCACTTTATGCTCACAAAGAGATCCCGTTGCCTTTGGTAGACGCATCTGGGATTTTGCTTGGCTTAGTTTCTCTTGCCGATATCTCGGCTTTGGCCTTGACATTTTTGAGTGGAGAAGTACAGAAATCCGCAAAAGAGTTACAGCAAAAATTTCATCAGCTTCGCGTTTCGGATGCTATGCAGAAAGGCAAGCGTGTACTGCATGAGAACGATTGCGTGGATGATGTACGTGAAATATTGAAAAAATCGGTCAAGGAATGTGCACCGGTTGTGGATGAACAAGGAAAATATTTGGGATTCTGTAATTTGGAAGCGTTAGATGCATACCAACGCAAACAGCTGATTCTAGTGGATCACAGCGAACGCGCGCAAACAGTAGATGGGTTGGATGAAGCGGATCTTTTGGAAGTGATTGACCATCATCGCATTGGAGATATCACAACTGCCACCCCAATTTATTTTCGTAATGAACCAGTAGGTTGCTCGGCGACGATTATTGCAACTCTGTATGAAGAAAATAAAATAAAGCTAGAGGCAAAGATTGCTGGATTGCTTTGTTCGGCTATTCTTTCCGATACAGTCAAGTTCAAGTCACCTACTTGTACGCCAAGAGATAAGGAAACAGCGCTGCATTTGGCTAAAATCGCGGGGATCGATATTGATACGTATGCAAACCAGATGTTTGAAGCGGGGGCATCACTTGAGGGTATGTCACCAGATGAGATTATTCACAATGATTTTAAGGAATATATTTTGGGCGGTAGAAAATTGGGAATTGCGCAGGTGACAATGGCAACACTGTCCAGTTTTTCCTCCTACCGCGATGCTGTAATTAAGCGGAGTGCCGAAATGCTAAAGGCAGATGCTTATGATGCTGTTTTGGTGTTGGTAACTGCTATTTTAGATGAGAAAACAGAGGTGCTTTTTAAAGAAGCGCAAGCAGGTTTGGTGGCTAAAGCATTTGCTGATGCAGGTACAGAGGGAAGCTTTATGATGAATGGGGTGATCTCGCGTAAAAAGCAGATTATTCCGCAGTTGACAAGAGCATTGGCATAAAGTTAATTGTTTCCGTTTTGATTGCAAGAGAATCGGGGAGAGATCTTCCTCGGTTCTCTTTTGTTTTCTTTATAAACTCTCGGTTTTCAAATATTGTTTATATGGTTTTTGTCCTTGTATCACTTAATAGGTTATGTTATAATGCAAAGAGAAGATTGGCAAATAATTAACAATGATTTAGGTGCAATTGGTGCATCTGGGGAAAAGCATATGAATTCTATTATGGGGCTTAGTCAGGCGGACTGTAAAGGCTGTTACAAATGTATTAGAGGTTGCCCAGTAAAATCTCTTTCCTGCCGTGATGAACAGGTAAAGGTTATGGATGGAGAATGCATTTATTGTGGTCGCTGCCTACTAATTTGCCCGCAAAATGCGAAGTATATACGTAGCGATGTGCAAAAGGTTAAGGATGCTATTGCGGCAGGTGAAAAAGTTTACGCCTCATTGGATCGATCTTGCTTAGCGGCTTTTCCTCATGCCAACATGGGGCAAATGATTGCCGCTTTGCGCAAGATCGGTTTTGTCCATGCGGAATTGGCTACTTTAGGCGCCGCACAGGTGACACACGAATATGATCGCCTTGCTCTTGACTGGAAAGCCCCTAATTTTATTACGACGGCTTGTCCTTCTGTCTACCTTTTGGTTCAACGTCATTATCCTGAATTGGTAAGCCAACTCGCGCCAGTGGTTTCCTTTTTTTCCGCTCATGCACGGATTATGAAGCAAATCTACGGCTCACGGGCACGAGTAGTCTCTTTTGGATCGTGTATCTCTGCGGAATATGATGCACAGGATGCGGAAAACGGAAAATCGATCTTTGCTTCTCTTACTTTCGCCGATTTAGTGGAGTGGTTTCATGAGGCAGGGGTGCAACCGGAAAAATTGGAGAGCATACCTGTCAGCGGCGCGAAAAAAGGATATTTTTCTCGTCCTGGTGGCATTATTCACAACCTTTCAACCGAGACTAGGCATCAATGGGAATGTGTCGCGCTTGATGGAATGAATCGCTGCACAGAAGTTTTAGATTCTTTGAAAAAAGGAGATATTTCGGGATATTTGCTAGAATTAAGTGCTTGTGCCGGCGGCTGCTTGGGTGGACCGATTCTACGGATGTTGAATGTTCCCTTTTTGGTGGCGAAGAACGCAGTGGTGACCGGTATGAATCATACAATGGAGGGCCCCCCTTCTCTGACCGAAGGAGTCGAAGCGGGGGTAAAACGAACATTTCGTCCATTAGCGCCACATCGTCGTCAAGTGAGCGAGGAAGAAATTAGGACCGTTCTGTCACAAATGGGGAAAACTACAAAGGCACAGGAGCTGAATTGTGGGAGTTGTGGGTATGATACTTGCAGAGAAAAAGCATTGGCGGTTATCCGCGGAAAGGCGGATGTAAGGATGTGTATGCCTTATATGCGCGAACTTGCCGAAACAATGTCTGCAACGGTTGTGGAAAATATTCCTACCGGTGTGCTCATTTTGGATGAGAAACTGCGAATTGAACATATCAATCCGGCGGCAATCTCTCTCTTGAGAATAAAGACAGAGGTCAAAGGAAAATCGATTGGATCCGTTTTACCCAATAACGACTTTTATGAGGCTTTTAGTACAGGAAAAAACGTGGTTCATCATAAAG
>DOXU01000068.1:1329-3504 GCA_003518885.1 Oscillospiraceae bacterium | reverse complement strand
CTTCCGGCAGCACCAAAAACAGTGAATGTCCTTGGTTTATATATAACTTCGACTCTATCTCCGGGGCGGATTTGAATATTTTGAGAAGGATCATTCTCCGGTATTGTCATGGGAATACGTACAACCTGTCCGGCACGGGTCAACTGAATGATCGAATCTTCTGGAGCATGCTGAGTGCCTTGGGCTAGGGCAATGACGTCCAGTAGAGCTTCTCGATTAGGTGTCAGGATGACACGCCCGGGGGTCTTAACGTCACCGTAAACGATAATAGAATTTGTCAGACTCTGAACGAGTCTCACCATAACCTGCGGTGCCTGTGATTTTTTCTTAAGAGCCGCTTTTATCTGCGTGGCTACAGTATCGGTTGTTTTGCCGGTTACGGTGATAATGCCAACATAAGGAACATTGATGGTTCCGCTTCCACTTACAATCATGGGGGGAAGGTTGCTTAGTGTTGCAGCCGCTCCACCTTGCAAGGTCGCGGAACTATTGCCTAGAAGAAGATTTGCGGCGCTTGATTCGCCTGATGCGCCGGCTAATGCCTCTGCTGTTGGAGATGCTGTTGCACCGCTACCTCCAGCGCTAAATAGTGCGCTGCCAAGTTCATATATAGAAATTTGGATAACATCGCCGGGCCCAATACTTTCGTTTGTGCCGCGTTGAGGTGGTATGTTTTCTAGGGGTGAGAGAGGAGTTTTTCGTTCACTGGAGATAAGCGTGAGGAGATCGGAGCTAATCTGCACGATACCAAACCCATAAGCGTTCTTCGCGGGATCTTTCTGTGCGTTAAGCACTTCAGATTCTGTTGGACCACTATTGGGAAGTGAGCCGCATGCTCCTAGGGAAAGGAGGCTGATACCCAATGGCGCCAAGGTGTAAAGCAAGAAGTGACGAGTTGCTTTTTTTGTTCTAGTGTTAAGACTTGATGGGCACACAACGAGTTCACCTAGCGGCTAAGAATGGCATCATTACGGAAGATATAATTCGACGTTATTATGCTCATATGACAAACATGGCGTGTGTTGACAAGGAAAAGAAAAGGATGATTTTTTTGATATAATTGAACGATTGGAAATTTAGGCATTGGCGAATAATGTTATAATGTTCATCATTGTTTTTATTTCAATGGGTTGAAATTTGAAGTGATGAAGTGGTAAGCTTTTTGTATTCTGCTTTCGTATTCTTTCTGAGAAAATATATTATACCGCATTTCCCCCCTTTTTTTTAGATCGTTATGTAGCGTAACATTGTTGTCAAGTTGATTGATGCCTTGTGTTATGCTGGAAACCTTATAGGGATCGACTATCAGTGCGGCTCCCCCCGCAACGTCGTGTAATCCTCCTTCCTCAGAAGTCAAAACGGGCGTACCGCAACGAAAAGCTTCTAAAACAGGGAGGCCAAATCCTTCAGCTATAGAAGGGAAGAGGAGTGCGTAAGCATTCCTGAGAAGTGCGAAAAGCATTGATGATGGAAGATAATCTATATAAAGAATGCGGTTGCTTTCAATGCCTTTTTGTAAAAAACGCAACTCCTGTTCATTTTTCCACCCCATAGCGCCAACTATAACGAGTCTTTTATTTGTGGAAGACGATAAAAATGCTTCTATGATACGGCCAATATTTTTTTTGGGTTCAAGGGAGCCGAAAAAAATGAAATAAGATAAAGGGGAAATATGGAATAGCTTTTCTATATCAATATTAGAATTATCTTCGCTGTGAAGGATTGAGGATATTTCTGGATCTACTGTTTGGTACGTATTGTACAAATTATCTACTGCATCCGGATAAAAAGAAATTATCTCGTTTTTAGACGCCTCTGAAACCGTAATAATAGGATTTTTATCAGAAACAATTTTTTTAATAAGCTTATAATAGTAAGTTTTATTATCTAAAGTCGTTTGTGGTAACCGCAATGGCACGAGATCATGAATGGTATAGACATTGATGGCGCCTTTCACCTTAATCGGGAGAGGGTAGGTCCAATGCATAATATGAGGTGTTGATGGTAATGTGATCTCAGCAAAATTCCCTGTTCTTTTATAATAAAAGTGAGCTCTATTGAAAAGATTTCTTAAGTTGAAAAGTTGATGGTGGGGGGGGAGCCAATGATCCATGCCTCGTATTTCTACGCGACCAGACACGGGGATATTAGTTGCTTTCCAATTAAAGGAATTAA
>DOXU01000068.1:0-1283 GCA_003518885.1 Oscillospiraceae bacterium | reverse complement strand
CTCCACTGCCCAGCAGATTAAAAAAAAGAACTTCTTTGAGTATCTCATTTTTGCTGTTGGGGATATCTAAGCCGTACAATAAGCTGATATTATAGTTCGCGGCATAGAGCGTTTTTGCTAAAGATCGCCCGTATGTTGCTACGCCTGTCCCCTTAGGGAGCGCTAGATTAAACCCATCGAGGCATACGGACAAATGTTGCAAGAGCTTTTTCCTGTAGTGTGGGTGGAGGGTAAAATAAGGAGAGTTTAAGTGGAAAATGAATTTGAAGGAACGTCATTACTCTTCAAAAATTATCATGCATTTAAATTATAAATACGACATCATTCACCCTGAAAATTTTCTTTCTACACTAAATCTGGAAAAATGTTTAATTGATGGCAGCATACTATAGCTGGATCGGGAGGTTTGTCGCCTAGATGATGGCCTGTTTGTTTTCAACATAAAGCGCATTTTAGGTGTAACTATGTGTTATGCAGAGAGGTCAGAAAATTTAAACCTAAGCAAACTTGAGTAGGCCAAGGGTTAATTGGTGGAACATATGTGGCAACGGCGGATCTCTCTACGCTCATCGTGCTTTTTGAGATTGAAAGCGAGTTTATTGCACGTGTCCATTCTGGTCCATCCAAGGGGTCTAGGTAAATTGCAGATGTCCCTGCGACTTCTCTAAAAACAGCCAGATCGGAACATACAACGGGTGTTTGAACAGCAAGTGCTTCCAGCAGAGGAAGACCAAAGCCTTCTGCAAAAGACGGAAACAGTAAGGCTTGTGCGTGGCGCAGGAGGTGAACAACTTGCTGGTCGTTCAGGGCGTTGTATTCCTGTACGTGGGCTTGCAACGTGGGGCAGCGTTCAAGCATATCGAGAATGTTTTCATTCTCCCACCCTCTGCGCCCGATAATAATTAAATTCGGAATGATTGCATGCTGAGACTTAGCTAGATTTCTCCAGATGTTGAGTAACAGAAGGTGGTTTTTTCGTGGCTCAATCGTGCCAATACAAACAAAATAAGGTCGCGATGGAACCGTAATGGTTGTTGGCTTTTCTAAGCCCCAAATATGAAGTCCGTGTGCAATATTTTTTATGGGAAGGTTCGTAGGCATGAAGGGGGAGAGAGCATGTGCTACGCTTTGTGTGGGGACAATAACTCCATGAGCTAAACGCGCCACTGTTTGGAGGCGCAGCAGGTGACGCTTATCCTCTCCGGGGCGACTATATTCCGGAAACTCTATAGGGATGATATCATGTATCATTACCACCAGCCGGGCATTGTTTTTCTTCAAGA
>DOXU01000202.1 GCA_003518885.1 Oscillospiraceae bacterium | reverse complement strand
AGTAATGTGTTGGTGTTTTTGTGCAACCAGAGGACGGCATGCGAGATCTAGTACGGTCTCGTGGGCTCGGAGATGTCTATAGGAGACAGCCATCCACTTGGCGGCCGTTTTGCGTGAGAGCGTCCGCATTTTGTAAAGGCTCGTCATGAAATAGAGCGAGTTTGTCCTCGACCGAATCGGCCAAAGGCGCCAAAAGAGTGGCATCCGGTTTGGTTTTTTGCCCGCGTTGGCTGTCGGCTTGGGTGGTCAACCAGGAGGTCAAAATAAGGCGCCTTGCCCCGTATGAGGCAAACCCCGCATAGTTTGCTTGTGTGCGCGCCAGGCGAATGGGTTGGTTGCGTGCAATCAATTGCAGTCGGTTCTCCTGGGGTTGAGAGGTCGACACCGCATGAGATTGGTCGGCAGAATAAAGCAGCTTGTCCGAGTCTTTCACATCCATATAACGCCAAGAGGTAAGCCCAGCGGCATATAGACGATCGGATAAATCCAAATGTTCTTCATAGCCGGTTTGGTAAATGCTGTCCATCCCGCCGACTTTTTCGACGGCCGATCGGTGCAAATACACCAAATACCCGCGAGCATGACTGTACCAAAGATGTTGATCATCCCCGCCGATGACTTGACAGTCGCCCACCGGTGTCCCATCTGCCCAATGGGTGAAAATGGCGCACAAGTGTGGCTCGGGTGAGCGAATATAGGGGAGGTACCAATTGGCACAAAGGGGATAGGCATCATCGTCGAAGAGAAAAAGATGAGTGCATCCTGCCTCCATTAAGGCCTGAATGCCGGCATTTTTAGCGGCAGGAATGCCTTTGGCTTGGGGGTGGCGAACGCAGTATACGCCAGTGGGAATTTTTGCCGGCGGAGTTGATCCATCATCCACCACGCAAAGCAGGGCGCCCGCAGGAAGAAAACGTTGCTGTTCAGTTAACGCCTTTTTCAGGATGGCAGGGCGATTATGCGTGGTAATGGCAATGCCAATCTTTTCTTGCACCGGCGCAGGAAGGGGGAGTCTCCCTTCTTTTTTGGCTGGAGAAAAAGGAGAGCCCAAAAAAGCAGGAGGCAAGAAAAAACGAGTGGAGGGAAAAAATGATTTTTGGATAAAATCGCCTTCTTTGTTCTTGTGATGACGTTGCTACCGGGTAGCCTGGCAAAACCCATCGGGCACAAAGATTTGTGGTAAGCACTAAACTGGAGGCGACCTAAATCCACGCTGTGCGTGGCCAGCGCGGGCTCCGCGCCAGGCTCAGCCTGCTTTTTATGGCGCCTTCGATTGTGGTAATTCAGCCCACCATTGGTGCTCGATGGATCACGGGGCTACCGGGTAGCCTGGCAAACCATCGGGCACAAAGATTTGTGGTAAGCACTAAACTGAAGGCGACCTAAAACCACGCTGTGCGTGGCCGGAGGAGCTTGCGTCCAGGCTCAGCCTGGCGGACGGTGTCCGCATTGAATCTTGAAATTGAATCGTGTAGTATTGGGAAGAGTAGGCAGACACCATCCGCCTTCCAGAATAGCGGAAAGTAACCCCGTGAAAACCGGGCATTAAGGAGAAACGAACCCCATAGGAAGGGGAAGAATCGGAGGAATAAAAACCATGAGCGAACAAGAAAAAATGCACACACAAGCCTTATACAATCCACATAATCCAGAGATTGCTGCTCTGCAGATAGCTTGTCTTGAAAGGCTGTATACGTTTAATCATACAAGACCGAGTGAACAGGAGAAGCGCCAGAGGCTTTTGCACGAGATGTTTGCCGAGATCGGAGAAGGCTGCTATTTGGAACCGCCTTTTCATGCAAATTTTGGGGGAAGACATGTGCACTTTGGCGAGGCCGTTTATGGCAACTTTAACCTCACATTGGTTGATGACACCCATATTTATGTGGGAAGCCATACGCTGTTTGGCCCCAATGTAACCGTTGCCACCGCCGGTCACCCGATTTCGCCAGAATTACGGGCAAAAGGGTATCAATATAATGCGCCGGTGACTATTGGAGAGAATTGTTGGATTGGCGCAGCAGCGACTATTTTACCCGGTGTCACCCTAGGCGATCATGTGGTTGTGGGGGCGGGAAGTGTTGTGACAAAAGATCTGCCCTCTGGCGTGGTGGCCTATGGAAATCCCTGTAAAGTTGTGCGTAAAGTGAATCAACATGATCGTGTCTTTTATTTTAAAACGTTCAAGATTGACCCGTCGTTCTACGCCGTTGAACCCACAGAAAACACACGTTAAACGAGGAATGAAAAACCAAAAAGGAAAATTAAACATGAAAAATCTAGTACGATTCAAGCAGATTCCCAAGATTTGGGCGTCGGTGCTCTATCTGGTTTTGCTTTTGGGCGCTATCTTTTTATACCTTTCAAAATATTTTAAAATTTCGGCATTCACCGCCCTGTATGCCGACTTCTATTCTCATATTTCCAATTTCTCCATCAGTCTTACCCTTGGCTTAGTCGTCAGTTATATTTGCATTTTGCTTGGAGCAAAATTTAAGTGGCTCTCTCTTTTCTTTGTCCTTTTGGCTTTTGCGAATGTTCTGTGCGAAACAGTGGTCAATTTTATGAATACCCCCGATGTCATGGATATGTTTTTTGGCTTTGCCGGGACGGCCATCGCTTATGGAGCGTTTTTCCTTCTCTCCCAATATGGAATTCATCCAAACGAGCGCAAAAAATAGACACGGTGAAAATCATTTCCCAGGAAAGGGGATTGGTTTGTCCGTTGTCTGTTCTTTCAGGCGGGTTTTTGCCCGTTTTTTATGAGCCGGAAAGAGGGGAATCCTCTTGCGGTTTGCTGGCTTTGGCATCCAAAAAGCCTTCTCCGGCAATATAGGTGATGACACTGCCTAAAGTCAAAACCAGGCCGGTGATCTGAGAAGTATCGGTTCCGGGCTTAATCAACACGACAATACCGGTGATGGTCGCCGCAACAGCGACCCAAAATTTTCTGGAGGTTAATTTTTCTTTCATTGTTCTTCCTTTTTCTTTGGTCGTCTTCATGAATAGATGAAAGGCGGGTTGTGCGCGTTCTGGGTTTTGGGTGGTGTCCGCCGGCAAAGAGGGGGCAGGGGCTGTCTTTGCTTGGGTTTGCCCCTCTGGCTGTGTCAGAAGTGCGCGCGGTGTCGCCTGCAAAGCGGGATGATAAGCCACCCCATTGATGGTTAAAGAGCAAGTGAGTGGTGTTTGGCCTTTGGCGGTCTGCCCCCCGGCTGGGCCCTCTTGAACATCCACAACGTTCCCAGAAGGAACCGCGGTAGAGGGGCTTGTCTGTCCAAGTTCCCCGCAATAGGGGACATATGGGATCCCATTGATTAAAATTTGCATGGTGCCTCCTTATGGGCGAGAAAGGGACAAAG
Organism: Oscillospiraceae bacterium; assembly: GCA_003518885.1. Classification (GTDB taxonomy): domain Bacteria; phylum Bacillota; class Clostridia; order Oscillospirales; family Ethanoligenentaceae; genus Ethanoligenens. The sequence continues at coordinate 233 of DOXU01000202.1, read as the reverse complement.
AATGCAGTGGAGTTCTCTCTTTTTGAGGGGAAAATCACCTGCGCGTGCCTTTGGTCGCGAAGGGTGAATGCTTTCTTTGCGTGTCTCGCTTATTTTGGCCTTGGTTTGGGGTGCTGCAGCATACGAAGAGAAATTGGGCTTGCACGACAGAGGCGAAAAGAGGGAGCTTATCAAGGCATATCTTGTTTTGCTTTTGGCTCGTTTGCCTCTTGCAAGAGTGCCCCGTCTGGGAG
>DOXU01000016.1 GCA_003518885.1 Oscillospiraceae bacterium | reverse complement strand
GGACCAAAACGTTTGAATTTACTGCTTTGTTATTCACAGTGGCGGATTTCGTTGCCACCGCCATCACATTGAATGGACCAGATTGATCTGTACTGGACGGGGTGAAAGCGGTTTGCGAGGAAAGGGACCCAGGATTCCAAAGTTTTGCCGTGCTGTTTGTGGAAATAACCGAATCTGTAGCAATACCATCTTGATTGGTGAAAAGCAAGGTTAATGGACGGCTTACGCTCAGATCAGCGTGTAAACCGGATTGAATTTTTCCAGTATACGTGCTGTTCATATTGCCTTCTAGCACATCAAAATAGCCATTTGTCGTATTTTGCCACGCATTTGTCGTGTCATAAATGACACCGGTACTAAGGCCAATTCCCCATTTCTTGGCGAATCCCTCTAGGTTCGGTAAAGAGGATTGCTGTGGATCGAAGAGCAGGAAAACGGATTTCCCATAATTGCCAATATTGTATAAGTAATCATCTAATTTTGTGATTTCAGCAGCTGTAAAATCAGCTGTAGGGGCATCAATTACGATCATTTTTGCATTTTGATCAGCATTCGCGGTGGAAAGATCCGTTGTTTCAAATTGATAGTTATTTTTGGTAAGCAGTGTCTGTAAATTTGTGCTATCTGCTTCGTTATGTCCAGAGGACACGATAATCGTGGGGAAATCCTTTGAAGTGACGTAACTGATAGCACTATCGATTACTTGCTCAGTATTGTTTCCAGTGACAACAGAATTGCCCGTGCCGTCTGATGTCGTTTGCAAAAGATCAGAGGAAGCAATATGTTTGTAAGTATCACCGCTTTTTACGATAATATCTCCTTGACTCAATGTCTCATTTGGATATTTGGAAGCAAATGTTGCATTCTTATCCATATCGATAAAGTTTAGATGAATTTTTGTATTATTTTGCGCATATTGCCTTAAAATCAAAAGACAAGAGTTGTAATTTGATGTGCTGGCATAAGTGGATTCCTCTGCCAGCACATCAATATCAATTTGTTTGCCCACATTTTTGACAAACTTAATGGATTCCGAAGAAAGTGCACTGCGTTTATTGGTAGTCATATCTGCACTTAAAGTGAAACGAGTGCTTAGAGACGATACCAGCACATTAATCAGAATTACAGCAACAATGATAATGACGGTCAGTAAGGTGGCTGCACCGCCATAGCGTACGCTGCGCTTCGCAAAAAAGGCGGAAACTTTTGCAGAACGTTTGGATTGATCGAGATTGTCGTTTTTTTTATTTTTTTTGGCCATTGCAGGTAATCCTCCTTATGCCCATCTTTTTCTATCAAGAAGCCGCACGGTTAAGAACAGGAACAGGGCTGCCACGCTGACATAGAATACGGTGTCTGCCAGGCTTAAAACCCCAAGAGAATATTTACTAAACCGTGCAAAGATGGAGACCTGTGTTACAATTGCCGTTATGACACTATTGTTAACTACAGAGGAGATGCTGTCTATCAAATAAAGCAGCAGCATAATAAAAATGCTTGCCACTGCCGCGACAATTTGGCTTTCCGTTAAGGCGGAAATAAATAAACCAATTGAGATAAGAGCGGCACCAAGCAGTGCAATGCCAATAAAGCCAGTAACGGTTGCCAGTAAGTCAACGGAGCCCAAACCAGCTAAAACTAGCGCATAGATTACGATCATACCGATAGCGCAGCCAAAGAGTGTAAAAGCCGCCAGAAATTTTCCGCAAACGATATCACTCAATCGTACCGGTGAAGTAAGAAGTAATTGATCAGTTTTTTGATGCTTCTCTTCACTTAATAAGCGCATGGTGAGAATAGGAATAAGGAACACCCAAACGAGTAAAATGGTGGAGAGCAGGCCGCCAAGATCTGTTGTACTGCCCGCAATATTAGCAGAGTAAAGAAAGAATCCAGAAAGTGCGTAAAAAACGGCCAGAAACACATAGCCGGAAGCCGTTGTAAAATAAGTACGAATTTCGCGTTTATAGATCGCTCCCATGCGGTGTATCCTCCTTATTTGATTCGTTTGCCGGCGATTCCTCGACAGATTCATCGGCTTGCTTTGAGGAATTCTCTTCCTCTATTTTTTCCGATGTTTCATTTGAAATGGATTTTGAAGTGAGCGGTGCCGATGGTACCACTCCACCAGAGGTTACCCGCAGGAAGATGTCTTCCAGCGAAAGTTCGCCGGTTGTGAGGGAAAGTAAAGGCCAGTTTTTCTTTGCGAGCAACGAAAAGAGCTCTCTACGGATATCTTTTCCCATCCGGCTTTCAATTTGCCAATCTATGCTGCCTTTTTCGTGTTCCCCAAGAGAGAGAATCTTCTGTACACCAGAAAGGTCATATAAAGCCTCGCGTACTTCCTCCTCTGGGCCAGCGATTCGCGCAGTCAGACGATGTTCACCCGAAATTTTTTCAGACAAACCTGTAGGGGTGTCATCCGCCACAATACAGCCCTGATTAATAATAACGATGCGTTCGCAAACGCTCTGTACCTCAGGGAGAATGTGGGAGCTTAGAATAACGGTATGTTTGTGGCTTAAGTGTTTAATCAGGGTACGAATCTCAATGATCTGTTTTGGATCGAGTCCAACAGTCGGTTCATCAAGAATCAAGACATCAGGATTCCCGATGAGTGCTTGCGCAATGCCAACACGTTGCTTAAACCCCTTGGACAGGTTGCGAATGAGCCTGTTACGCACATTTTGGATGCGTACAAGTCCACAAACTTCCTCCAAATGGGCCTCCCTTGGAAATTTACACTTTTTAAGACCATAGACAAAACGCAGGTATTCATTAACGGTCATGTCTTGGTAAAGCGGGGGCATCTCAGGAAGATACCCAATAAGCTTTTTGGCTTCAAGCGGCTTTTCAAGAACATCAATTCCATTAATATTTACCGTCCCTTTGTTAGAGGAAAGGTACCCGGTAATGATGTTCATAGTCGTCGACTTTCCGGCGCCATTTGGGCCCAGAAAACCAAGAATTTCACCGTCGTTGACTTGAAAACTGATGTCATTTAAGGCGAATTTTTCACCATACTGTTTGGTGAGGTGGCTGACCTTTATCATGGAAAGTTCCCTCCCGGAATTTGTTTGAAAAAATATGAAGGGGAATGCTTTTGTCTTTTCATCATATCATTAAAATGTTTTGCAAATATGAATAGTCTATAAACATAAACCAAAAAGTGGTAAAAAGCAACGTGTGCTCTTATTTGTCAGCCATTTCCTTTTCTGCATCATTCAGAAGATGCAGATCACGCAATTGTTTTTTATCTACAATATCGGGGCTTCCCGACATTGGTTCAGAGGCATTTTGAACCTTCGGGAAGGCAATAACCTCTTTAATGGAGGGAAGATGGAGCATTAGCATGACTAAGCGATCTAGCCCATAAGCCATGCCACCATGTGGAGGAGCACCATAATGGAACGCATCCACTAAGAAACCAAAGCGCTGCTTAACCGTCTCTTCAGAGAGGCCAAGTGCACGGAACATTCTATTTTGAATTTCGGGGTCATTGATACG
>DOXU01000255.1 GCA_003518885.1 Oscillospiraceae bacterium | reverse complement strand
CGTTGTGGAGATGCAAACGCGGTATGGGCATTCCAGAAGAGGTGACCTTCCATGCCTTCGGTCACCTGGTCTCCACCAAGATGGGCAATCAGGCGAACGATATCCGCGAACTCTGGATTGATGCGCTGCTAGGGCATGAAGCAACGCATGGGTCACAGGGAACAACAAACTACATGTCAGGCATTGAGGTGAAGAACCTGCAACACGCAGTACAAAAGTTATATTATAATGTTTGCACCAGCACTTTACCACCCTTGATTACTGACAATTGATGCAATGATACTCATTATCATCAATGAATTGGAAATGATTTGGAAATAGTTTTAAATTTATTTTGATATCCACCGGCGCCATTAGAAGCTAAGCGAACAATTTTCCCCACCATAGATTGAGATAAATAAGCAGTATTCTCATTCCCAAAAATTTCTTTCAACTCTCTTAATACATCCTGAGCACCACCCTGCCCTTTTATAACTCCATCTATAATTTCCTTAGCTTCTTTAGTCAGTTCAACTAAAACTCTAGGTTCCATAAATTTTACTCCTCATGATCTCTAGGACAACGACAAACACCTACCCAACTGGCTCCGACATAACACTTAATTGTCCAACATCACAACAAATGCGCTTCTAACCACGAAGCATCATCAAAATTCCATCTCTTTATAATGACGACTCCACGAAGAAGCACTAGGTAGACTACATAATGTACGAAATTTCACTTGTACGTTGTTTTTTAAATTGGTACGACACGCTCAATAGAGCGGAGAATCCAAAATGAGCGGTGCAGTTTCATATTCCGATGGCCATACTCATAAACATTTATCACCCCCTAAAGCCTCAGGCATTCATAGAATTGGCAGACACGCCATTCATCATGGCGATTGCCTAGCTACACTTGAGGGAATACCTTCAAAATCCGTAGACGTTGTCGTAACATCTCCCCCTTATAATATAAATTTATCATATAATTCTTATGAAGATAACAAAACAGAATTAGAATACTTAAATTGGATGGAAAATTTATTCCAATGCATAGAAAGAGTATTAAAAGACGATGGTTCGTTTTTCCTAAACATATCAGGCTCAAGCAGACAACCATGGCTTCCTTTTCTAATTACCAGTCGCCTCAAAGAATTCTTCTCTCTGCAAAACCATATTGTTTGGGTTAAGTCTATCGCTGTAGACCGTGAAACAAGTGGTCATTTTAAGCCGATATCAGGGGCTCGCTTCACACACCACAATCACGAACACATTTTTCACCTAACAAAAAAAGGGGATGTAAAATTAGACCGTCTCTCTATTGGCGTACCATTCGCGGACAAAAGCAATATAGGCCGCTTCGGACACAAAGCAGATCTACGTTGCCGAGGCAATACATGGTTTATACCTTACAGGACAGTTAATAGTAAAAAGAAAAAGTTCTCGCACCCTGGCACATTTCCTTACGAATTGCCATTATGGTGTATATTCTTGCATGGAAAAGAAAACCCTGTTGTTCTCGATCCTTTTGTAGGAACCGGAACAACCCTTGTCGCTGCTGAATTTTCTGGTGGGAGAGGCATTGGAATTGAAATTGACGATACCTATATAAAAACAGCAGTTAATAGATTGGAAACAGCAACCATGACATCCCAGACCATTATTCTAAACCATATAGAAATGTCAGAACTATTAATACAAAATCCTGATACAAAAAAGGACGGTGGCTTCCAAAGTCTCCTAGTAAGCTTACAGGAACGCCTAAATAAGACTACAGGCGCGATTACTCTAGAAGATACAGACTTAGAACGAATAGCCAAGTATGCGTTTGACTATAAAAACGGTGGCTGGGAAGATCGTTTGAAAAGCATTTTTCAACGCACTTTAGGCCCCAAACTAGGAAGATAACTTTATTTTTTCCTAAATATTGTTATCCCTCGGAAGCGATGATTAGTACTTTTCCACATCCCAATTGTCGCTTCTACAGAGAATTCGTCTTTACGATACATAGGCAAAACTTGATCCAACCAAACAATATGTGATCCCGCTTTGAGCCTCTGCAATGCTCGCATTACTTTATTTCGTTTAACCATCGTTGTTCCATAATGCTCACAGTCTTCCACAGAATATGGAGGATCAGCCAAAACCAAATCGTAATTTCCCAATGGAACTTTTGCTAAATTTTGCGCATCGTCAATGTAAGTCGGGTTTAACTCAGCTTTAATATCTACCGTACCTCCAGGAAATGTCTCCAAATCCACCTTCCCACTAAAAATATGAAGAACATTTTTTTTATCTGGGAATAATGCTTTTATTCTCCGCAAGTATGTCGGTGGATAACCACCATAATAAGAAGATTTCACACGGTAATCGTTACCCATAATCCAAGTACCAACAACTCGATTATCTCCACCTATAAAAATATTATCTGGGAAACCTGTTTTTTCAACGTAATTCTGGATACGCTCTTCCCATGTAAGCTCTATATTCATTGCCAGACTATCATTTTAAAGCCACCTAACAACCTATCGACTGATCATCCAATTACATATTTAACTTATTTTGAAAACAGTAATCTTTTCGTGTCTAGACAACAAACATCCCCGTATATTTTTCCTTTTCCAGAAGCTATTTACCCTAATCCGAATCTAATTTAATCGCGTCTTCATATATCCTTGTCACGATTACTGATTTGCTTCAGCTCTAAGACTTTCTTAATCTAACCCCTTTCAGGCGCGGTCTGCTTTTGCTTTCCCAAC
>DOXU01000066.1 GCA_003518885.1 Oscillospiraceae bacterium | reverse complement strand
GATTGATAAAATTCATGATAATATGCATCAATATTTACAAGCCGGGCGTTTTTCTGTATTAAAAGACAGTTTCATTTATTTGGAACGTACTTTAAAAAGCGGTGCCGTGCGTAAAGGAATTGTGGGCGCAGTTGACCTGGAAAAGTATGACTTTCGTGCAGGATCCACTTCCTCCATTCGTCCCACAGAAGGGACTGTTTTGGAGCGTATTCCACCGCGGGTAAACATACGGAAGGACGCACCGCTTGAGCTTTCCCACGTTATGCTCCTGATTGATGATGTGGAAAAGACAATCATTGAACCTATTCAACGGCAAAAAGGTGCCCTTGCTACACTTTATGACTTTGAACTTATGCAAAATGGTGGCCATGTACGTGCTTGGTGGCTGCCAGCCGATCAAGCTGTCAATTTAAAAAAGGCTCTGGCAGATTTTGATTCTCCGGCGGCCTTTTCCGAACGTTATGAAATGGAAAATCAGCCCGTTTTAACTTATGCAGTGGGAGATGGAAATCACTCTCTTGCCACGGCGCGTGCTTGCTATGAAAACTTGAAGGCAGAGATCGGCGAAACGGCGGCCCTAAACCATCCAGCCCGTTATGCCATGGTAGAATTAGTCAATATCCATGATCCTTCTTTGGCGTTTGAGCCTATTCACCGGGTGATTACCGGCGTGGACACGAAGAAATTACATGCCGCATTTTTGGAGGCTATGCCTTCTAAAGGAACAGATGAAAAACGCAAGGTTTGCTTTGTGGATAAGACGGATTTTTCTGAAATTCAGCTTTCGGGAGATGATTTGCCAGTTGGGTTAGTGCAAAAATTTCTGGATAGTTGGGTTAAAAAAGAAAAGGGTTGTAAGGTGGATTACGTTCATGGGTATGATGTAGCTAAACATCTTGCCCAGCAAGAGGATACGGTGGCAATCCTACTTCCGGCTATGGGAAAATCCGCCTTGTTTGAAGCGGTGGTGCGTAATGGCTCTTTGCCACGAAAGACCTTTTCGATGGGAGAGGCCGATGAAAAGCGCTTTTATATGGAATGTCGCCGCCTTTATAAAAAATCGTGAGGGCCGTTATTCAGCGCGTAGAACGTGCAAATGTACAGGTTGAAAGTGAAACTGTAGGACAAATTGGAAAGGGCCTTTTTATTCTTTTGGGAATCGCAGAAGGGGATAAAGAAGATGAGGCCCGCAAATTGGCTAAAAAGATCGCTTCTTTGCGCGTTTTCTCTGATAAAGAGGGAAAATTGCGCTTGGGTGCGGAGGATGTTGAGGGCAGTTTTTTAGTTGTGTCCAATTTTACACTTTATGGAGACTGTCGGCGGGGGAGAAGACCAGATTTCACGCGTGCAGCTTCTCCAGAAAAGGCGCGAAATTTGTATCATATATTTATTGGGGCATTAACGGAGAGTGGTTTTCCAGTGGAGACTGGTCGGTTTGGCGCAGATATGCAGATAGAGCAAGTGTTGGACGGACCAATGACGCTGGTTTTGGATACCGATGATTGGAGGCAGCAAACGACGTGAAAATTGAATTTTTACAGGTTGGGTCAATTGGCTCAAATTGTTTTATTGTTTGTGATGAGGAAAATGGATATTCTGCTATTATCGATCCGGGTGCGGATGCACCGCGTATTGCATCTGTATTCGAAAAGTATAAATGTCCACCTAAAATGATTTTATTAACACATGGACATTTTGATCACATAGGTGCTGTACATGCGCTACAGGATCAGTACCATTGTCAATTAGCTGTGTCTAAAGATGAGTTGTCTTTTTTAAATAATTCTAAACTTAATCTGCAGGATGAGTTAAGTACAGAGCCTTTTGTCCCATTCCATCCAGATGTTTTATTTTCGGATGGAGATACAGTTGAAGTTGGCTCTATGCAGTTCAAAGTGATTGAAACGCCAGGACATACACCAGGTTCGGCGTGTTTTCTCTTTGGGCAGCTCTTATTTTCAGGAGACACCTTGTTCGCCGGCAGCATGGGACGTACCGACTTTCCAGGCGGTAATGCCGTAGCCATGGCTGCTTCATTAAAAAAATTAGCCTTACTGCCGGGAAATCTGAAGGTCTTGCCTGGACATGGTGTTTTTTCTACACTAGGGGCTGAGAAAGAGACGAATCCGTATTTAACGCACGGCCTTACGGAATGAAACTCTATTTAGTTGGCCATACTTTGCGGTATGAGACAGGGAATCTTTGCTTTTTGTTTTTTCCAGGTGAGAAGCTCCAGGTTGAGGCGGATCGTTCACAACATGGAGATTTTTACGCAATTACTCGGGTGAAAAAAGGACAAAGATTCGTCCATGTGTTGGTCATTCTCGGGAAAAACGGGAAATGCACAAAAGGACATGCTGTTTTTCTCAATCAAGCGCTTGCATCAAAGAGAGAAACAGAATATGCACTTGGGAAGGCGTTTTTGAATGCTGGTGAGGCGCTTTGTGGCATTAGACCACCCTGGGGAATCTTGACGGGGATACGTCCGGTTAAGATTGCTGAACACCTTCTCCAGACGGGTATGCAGGCAGAACAGGCCACAAAATATATGACAGAAAAACTGCTAGTGCGTCCAGAAAAGGCAACGTTATGCCTGCGTACAGCTGAGAAGGAGGCGCGTATTAGAGCGCTTTCGCAGTCAAATTCGGTTAGTCTTTATATTGCGATTCCTTTTTGCCCGACACGCTGTCTATATTGCTCTTTTATTTCACACGATGTGGAAAAAATGCAGAAACTCCTGCCAGACTATGTAGAAAAGTTGTGTGCGGAGTTACATGCCATTGGTAATCTTGTCCGCACCCTGGGATTAAAGCTAGAAACAATATATGTAGGGGGCGGGACGCCTACTTCCTTATCTGTTCCTATGCTTACCCGAATTTTTGATACAGTGCGAGCATCATTCACGCTAGAAGATTTGCGTGAATATACTGTGGAGGCCGGCCGGCCAGATACGATTACGCCAGAGAAGTTACAGGTTATTCGCGCAAGTGGTTGTACTAGATTGTGTATAAATCCACAGACGCTTAATGCGTCCGTTTTAAAGACGATTGGACGTTCTCATACGCCGGAACAATTTTTTCAGGCCTTTTCTGTCGCAAGACAGGAGGGCTTTACCTCCATCAATTGTGATTTGATTGTCGGTCTCCCTGGGGATACAGCAAAAAGTTTTCATCAAACGATGGATCAGCTCATGTCTCTCTCACCGGAAGGCGTAACGGTTCATACGCTTGCGATGAAACGTTCGTCCCGTTTGGTATCAACTGGATTGGCACAGTATGCAGCACATAGCGCAGAAGTGAATCAGATGCTGGAAATGGCCTATAGTCAGCTGGATAGGGCAGGGCTTTCCCCTTATTATCTTTATCGTCAAAGAAATACCGTTGGGAATCTGGAAAACACAGGTTTTTCCAAGCCGGGGCATGAAGGACTGTATAATGTTTTTATCATGGATGAAACCCACACGGTTTTAGCAGCGGGTGCAGGTGGAGTGACCAAAATGAGAAGGCCCCAGGGTACTCACATTGAACGGGTTTTTAATTTTAAATACCCTTATGAATATATCGCGCGCTTTGACCAAGTGATCGCACGAAAAGAAAAGGTGGAGGAATTCTATCATGGAAGTGTTTTCCAAGATTTATCTGGAGGAGGTCAACCGTCAGGCGACTGAAAATCCCCGAAAATTTTTTCGCGCTTGTAACACAAGCTATGAGCGGTCTTTGAAACAGATTGTGAAACGAGTTTTGGATGAAAAAAAGCAATTTATTTTATTGACGGGGCCATCTGCCTCAGGGAAAACAACGACTTCACTTAAACTTAAACAAGAATTTTTAGCTCATGGCGTGCATGCAGTGGCTATTTCTTTGGATGATTTTTTCAAGGATAGAGAAAAGGTGGCCATTCTTCCAAATGGAAAGCCTGATTTTGAATCACCCAATTCACTCGATTTGGCTCGATTCTCTGATGTGGCTAAGAATCTTTTAGAGAATGGGTTTGCCTCTTATCATCCGTTTGATTTTAAAAAGGAAAAAGGCTCGGAAAAAATCCGCCGTCTACAATTTCCACAGGGAAGCGTGGCCATTGTGGAAGGTTTACATGCATTAAATCCGGTCGTTTTTTCTGATTTGCCGGAGGATAGTATCTTTAGGCTTTTTGTAAGTGTAGGTTCGGCATTCGTCAATAAGAATGAGGAAGTAGTATTAAGTCCGCGTGATGTCCGCCTGGTACGCCGCATTCTGCGGGACTATCGCTTCCGTGCATCTGATGCTAGTAATACATTGTCACTTTGGCCAGGGGTTTGTCAGGGAGAGGAACAATATATTTATCCATTTAAACCTTTTGCTGATGCTATGCTGGATACTGTTTTTGCCTGTGAACCTTGTCAATTTGCCAATATGACTCTTCTGAATTTTACACGAGCAGCACAAAATGGGCCGCTTCCGGCAGAGGCTGAGCGGTTATCTAAGTCTTTACATTTATTTGAACATATGTCCCAACGCATCATCCCACCGTCCTGCGTCTTACGTGAGTTTTTAGGTGGCAGTTTATATTTAAACAAACGAACACTTTCTCGTAGAAGACGTGCGGTGAAGCCCAATATGGATAAACCAAAGCGGTAATTCCTGCATATTGTGTCTTTAGGGCGGGAATGGTATAATATGCGTATAGAGAAAATTTATTGCAACAGTAAGGAGTGACGAGTATGGGAATCCTGGAAGATGCAGTGCTGACTGCAAAAGGAGCCGTTGATTACGCCGGTAAAAAAACCGGAAAGTTAGTTGAAGTTTCTAAACTGCGCATTGCTGCTGCAGAAGTTGAAGGTAAGATTAAGTTAGTATATGAATCTTTGGGACGTTCTGTTTACAATGCCACCAAAGAGGAAACGGATGCGTCAGAGTTGATTAAGGAAAAATCTGCACAACTGGACACGCTTCTCTCTGATTTGGATACATTACAAGAAAAACTCGCTTCTTTGCGTGAGCAGAGAAAATGCGATTCTTGCGGAACAGTCAATGCGATTGATGCTAAGTTCTGTAAACAGTGCGGTGCACAACTTTAAGTGCTATACTTTTAGTTCCTTGCCGCCCACCCCGTTATTAGGGTGGGCGGCTTTGTTTGTCTTATGACAATATAAATAAAGAGGTAAAAAGGGATGGAAGAAGCAGAAAAGTCTTGCCAAATGGCAGCAAAGGTCATACGAGAGGCAGCCATGGTTCGCCCGCGGAGCGCGATCGTTTTGGGATCCGGATTGGGAGGCTTTGCCGAAAAATTAGAGGGATGTGTAAGACTCTCTTACACCGGTATTCCCCATTTTCCGCGTTCTACGGCGCCTTCACACGAAGGAAAACTCTATATTGGCAGATTGAACGGTCAACCGGTTTATATTTTTTCGGGTCGTTGGCATTTTTATGAGGGGTTTTCTTTTCGTCGCATTACATTTTTTGTACGTGTGCTGAAAATGCTGGGTGTGCAAAATTTAGTGTTGACCAATGCAGCAGGCCTGATTAACTGTCAATTTTCTCCTGGTGATTTTATGTTAATCCGTGATCATATTAATCTTTCCGGACAAAGTCCATGCAGGGGACGTAACCTTGCATTTGCCGGAGAACGTTTCTTTGACATGAGTAATACATATGATCATGGATTGCGAGAGACAGCAAGGCGCATAGCTACAGAGAATGAATTTCCACTTCATGAGGGAGTCTATGCTTTTATGGCAGGACCACAGTATGAGACGCCAGCAGAGGTCCGTATGCTTTCTTTGCTTGGAGCAGATGCAGTTGGTATGTCAACCGTTCCGGAGGCAATTGAGGCGATGCATTGTGGCCTGCATACATTGGGAATCTCCTGTTTAACAAATTATGCGGCCGGTCTTTCGACCAAAAAACTTACGGGTGAGGAAGTCACAAAAACTGCCGATGCCAAAACAGAGGAACTTTTTCAATTTTTATCCACATTAATTACGCGAATTTAAGGACAAAACATTGTGCTTTATAGAGAAAAAAGGGGATATTTCTGCTATCTACGCATATACACTTGAAAAATTGAAAAAGATAGGGTAAGATAAACCTGTCATTTATCTTATATTTATGCAAAAAAACAGCCGTTTGTACGGTGAAAATCTTCTTGGACTCTCAGGCTCTTGAGAAGATGAACAAAGTCCAAACACTTGGAGGGAGTATTTTATGACAAAAGCGGAATTAATCGCAAAAGTGGCCGAAAAGGTGGGCCTTTCTAAAAAAGATGCGGAAAAAGCGACCAATGCCTTGATTGATTCTATTGTGGAAACATTAGCGGCAAAGGAAAAGGTTCAATTGGTGGGCTTTGGTACATTCGAAGTACACCATCGCGAAGCACGTCAAGGCCGTAATCCACGTACAAAAGAGGCCATTACGATTCCAGCATCCACATACCCGGTCTTTAAAGCAGGGAAACCTTTTAAAGACGCTGTCTCTGATTAATGGAATTTTGTTATGCGGCTGGACAAATATTTAAAAGTTTCTCGTTTGATTAAACGACGCACAGTGGCAAATGAAGCCTGTGATGCTGGACGTGTGCTAATTGATGGCAAGCCGGTACGTGCTTCTTATGAGGTGAAGGCCGGCGACATTCTGGAAATTACGCTTGGCACGCGCCCCTTAAAAGCGGAAGTGCTTGAAGTTACAGAGTATGCCACAAAAGAAAATGCTTCTTCCATGTATCGGGTTCTTGATGATCACTGATCCTGCAAATGGATTTATTTCATAATCATACATGATAGCTGTCCCATTTTGGGGCGGCTATTTTATTGTTGTTTTTCCTCTTTGGCATAACAAAAGGTAAGGGCGCATAGAATGAAACAGCCGAAAGAAAAGTCTTGCTTCGGTGAAAACCATTACGTTTTGTTGAAATGGAGGAAAAAATGACTGTTCAGCAAGAAGATCAGATGCCAAAGAAGGTACATAATGTCATTTTGGAAGACCGACGCCTGCTTTCCGTTTCGGGCGTGACGGATGTAGATAGTTTTGATGAAGAAACGGTCGTACTCTTTACAGAACTCGGTGAGATGACCGTTAGAGGGTATAATCTACATATAAATAAACTAAGTGTAGAAACCGGGGAAGTAAATGTAGAGGGCGATATTGCCTCGATTTCTTATCGGGATGAGGCACCCCGTAGTGGTGGATTATTCGGGAGAATCTTCAAATAAAAGAGAAGGGTGAGGAAAATTGACCGTCTCTGTCTCTTCGCAAATGATTTTGTTTTTGCTCTCTCTATCCATTGGTGTCGCATTCGGCTTGCTCTATGATCTGCTTTCTTTAGTTCGCCTTCTTTGTTTTAAGGGGAAGATCTTTACGCTGGTCTGGGATTGTTTGTATTTGCTTCTTTGTGGTGTTTTGACATTCTTTCTTATCCTTGCGGGAAATGCAGGAGAAATACGCCTTTTTGTTTTAGAAGGTGAGTTGCTGGGATTTCTCCTTTATCGGTTTACCATTGGGCGCTTTATTTCGACTGCGGTAAAGAGAATTGTAAAGAAAACACGCCATACAGCGGCGAGCGCAGGGCGGAAAATACAAGAGCCAGTAAGGAGTATATGCGAACGAATGGGGAAGAATATTTCGGGAAATAAAGAGCGTATGAAAAAAACTATGCCAAAAATCCAAAAAGTTACAAAAATGCGCTTGAAACCGGTTCATAATTTGATGTATAATATTTTTTATAGAGTCCGACATAAGGTTGCCGAGAATACCGTACACGCAAAATCGTTTCAAAAAGATGCAGGTAGGAGACAAAAAAACGGTGAGAAAACATAAAAGTTTAATTTTTCGTTTGGCAATTGCTCTTTTTATTGTGTATATTGCAGTGGTTCTTATTCAGAAGCAGTTTCAGATTAGCCAGCATAAAGCGGCTTTGACACAGCTGGAGACTCAGTATAACAAGCAAAATGGGACAAATTCTGAAATCCAGCGCAAACTGTCAGAGGGAAACGATCAATATATGGCTGGTGTTGCACGGGACAAGCTTAATTATGCAAAATCAAACGAGCGTATCTATATTAACGAGGCGGGAAATTAATACCTATGTTTTCTGTTGTGAGTGTGGGTGGATCTAGGGAACTTGATCTAACCAAGTAGACGGACGCCATTTTATTCGTTTTTTCTATCATTTCTGGGGAGGATAAACAGATTTTATGCAGCTTGAGGTTGGAGCAGTATTAGAAGGTAAAGTGACGGGCATTACAAAATTCGGCGCTTTTGTTGAATTGCCTGAGGCCCGGACAGGAATGGTGCATATCTCTGAGGTGGCACCAACATTTGTAAAGGAAATTCGAGATTTTGTCCAAGAAGGGCAGGTTGTTAAAGTAAAGGTTCTTTCCATCGGTGAAGACGGAAAAATTGGCCTTTCTATTAAACAAGCTGAGGCACCCAAAAGGCGGCCAGCTTCTTCTGGACGTTCGGGTGGACCGGGTGGATATGAATGGTCACCCCGTCGAAAAGCCAATCTTTCTTTTGAAGAAATGATGAGTAAGTTTAAGCAATCAAGTGATGAGAAACTATCTGATTTGAAAAAATATACAGATCCTAAGCGGGGGAGTGTTTCCCGCCGTGTTGGATCGAAATAAGCAATTATACAGGTCGTTTCATGTTATATACGACTGATTAAAAGCTGTTCTGGACAACTGGATGATAGACGACGTGACAGTGAAGCGGGCATGGATTATCCGCTATCTGTGTTTGCCTTTCTCCGTTATTTGGAATGGCTTTTGTTATATTTAGAATTAAGGTAAAAAAATCCGCCCTCATCGGGCGGTTTTAAATAAAATAAGAATAAAAACATGGGGAAGTGAAAGGGTATGAAGCTGTCTCTTATACACATTCCCGAGCCCACGAGCCCGTACTAGATCTCGGATGCCGCCCTCCGCTTGAAAAAAAAAACAAATACTTTTGAGACTGCGCACACAACACACTACACTGCGATCCGTACAC
>DOXU01000271.1 GCA_003518885.1 Oscillospiraceae bacterium | reverse complement strand
GGATACCGCCCGGTGTAGCACCGTTGGCAAAGAATAACGCGCCGTACTGCTCGGCTGCCAGCGGACATGCCGATGGCATTCTTGGCCATGGCGATCGGACTGTAGCCGATGAGTCCGTCAAACCCAAGTCCCGGAACATGCAGCACCTCGTCCTGCGACAGGACAATCTGCTGGCAGCGGTTATCTGCACCGAATTCGTCCGAGTCCTTGGAGTAGGTGTAGATAAGCTGACCGTTCGCTGCCCTGCTGACATCCATCTTGCTGGGGAGCAGCGGATACAGTGCAATCGGCTGCCCGGTGCCGTTCCGGATGATCTGTGCGTAGGCATTGCCCCATAACAACAGATGGCTCATGAGCGTTTCCCGGAAGATGAAACTCGTCATCTCCAGATTAGGGGCATCATGAAGCAGGTTGTACAATGGATGGTTGATGGCTTTCTCCTTGCCGCCATCTGGTGTATACCGGTATAGATTAAGTGGCAGTCCGGCGATAGCTTCGGACAGCACCCGGATGCAGGCATAGACCGCCGTTGTCTGCATGGCGGTCCGTTCCGTCACTACATTTCCGGAGGAGGTTGGACCGAACAGGAACGTAAAGGCCGTAGACAGGTAATTTTTCGGCTTGTCGCGTGAACGAAACAGTTTACTAAAAAGGTTCATATACATCGTTCCTCTCAATTTTTGGGTATAAGAAAAGCGCCTACCTTATTGATAGACGCTCTGACAATTACTCCGTGTAAAGAATATACTAATGACCTCGATGCTTTTCTTTACGCTTTTCTTGCCGCATTTCAAACTGAAGCATTTTTTCATGTTCACGTTTTTCATGTAAACGTTCTTTTCGCTTCTGTTTTCCCTGCTCTCTTTGAAGTTTCAAAACCTGCTGTGCCTTTGTACCAATTCCTGACCCCGCAATCTGCTTATTAATCAGCCTGCGCATACGTTTAGGATTTATGTGTTTTACCTCAGCAGTTTTCACTTTTATGGATGTAGTGAATCTAACACTTTAAAATGATAATTTGGAATTTTGGAATTGATGCTATATTTTATTTTTAAGGAGCATATAATTATGAATAGAAAAGAACATCATGTAGTTCCCAACTCCAATGGAAGAAATTTGATAACATTGTGTTAATGAGAGATCTGATACTTAATCCATACAAAAAGGACCTTGATATTTCAGGATCCTTTTTTGTATGGATTAAACCGTATGATGTCTTGACAGACTGTCCGATAACCGCTACTATGACGGCAAGAGAAATGGCAGAATGATCTATCTATTTTCTGCTAATATTTTATTCCATTTTACACTCACTTTGGGAGTTTACACAAAATGAGGGATACACCCCAATGATTTCCTGCCGTATGCATTGGTAGGTGCCTGTTTTTTTGATTATTAGGCTGCGTAGTTAATGGAAATCATTTGCCAAAATTAGGGTTTTTCAAAATTTCTTTGTACATTTCAATATATTTATCGGGGCGGAAATCAGTACCGCCTACAGATGAATTATATTGATACAAACCTCTCTTGGCCAATGATAAATCAATGGTGGCAATGAACAGTTCACTTTCATCAGCGACTTCATCTTTGAATTTATGGCCGGCATAATAATAAGGTTCCCATGTTTTCCGGCTTGGTCCTATGATGCAGCTGCCGCCCCAGAAATAATTATCCACGTCGAGACCTCCGAGATTGGCAACGGCTATATAGACGCCTTCCCGGACAACACTGGCTTCGAGAGTCACACTTCCAAGCCCCCCGTGGCATTTGGCCAAAGCGGTACAGTTAACATAGAGCCTGCAGCCCATGGCGGCGTAATAACGCACCATTTCCGGAAAACAGTAGGAATCATAACAGATATTGTATCCGATGGGGCCCCAGGGCGTCTGCAGGATAAAGGGATGCTCACCGCGGGTTGCCCAGTTTGGTTCTGGTGCGGGCAGGTGCATTTTACGGTAGGATCCTTCAAGTCCTTTGGGCGAAAAAATAGCCAGGGCGTTGTAAATCACACTCGAATCATCAGAATCACGTTCCGGCATTCCGAAAACAGCATATATTCCGAGTTTTTTCGTTAATTCCGCCACTTCATTAGTGGATGGGCCGGGAATTAATTCAGCCAGTTTACTCTGCATTTTATCAGGTTTTGCTTTGTCTGCTTCATCATCATAACTGGTCAGTGCCATCTCAGGAAACACCATAAAATCGCATCCCCGCTTTGCACCTGCCTCAATATATCCCTTAATACGGTTTAGATTCTTTTCCTTTTCTCCCCAAAACGCATTGAATGTAACTACACCGATTGTGATAATATCCTTATCCATCAACAGCACCTCCTGAAAAATAATATAAGGTCTGTTTGTCAGCATCAAGGATAAATAAAAAGACAACGGCACCGAGAAATCGGCACCGTTGTCTTTTCGTTTGTTCTGTTACAAATATTATATAACTCATTCAGTAAAAGTCAATCTTTCCTGCGGCAGGACATCATCAGATTGACTATAGAGGATCCGATATTTTGCTGTTTATTGCCGATATGGTGTAATTGGGGGATACAAAAAATAAGAAAACAGTCAAATTTTACAACATATTTTATAAATATAATATATAATATAGTGGAAGAGAACATCCATAAGAAACATCCGAGATAGAGATTCAGCAAAGTTATGCCTAACCTGGAGGGAAAAGCATCGGTTCTGACACAATTATCTGTGATCCTGTGCAGGCTGGCTGTATAAAAAGTACTCCCAGCAGCGGTGCATATAGGCCCGGAACCATTATTTATGCTCCATGCAGTTTTAGCAATAGGGGCTATCAAATTTACGGTGCAAATGTTGATATCTTCTCTAAGTCCGTGTATTGAGGAGTGTATCATACTCATATAACTAAGCAGACTCCAGAAAGTGCAGAGAATTTCCCAAATAAACTTTAAGGAAGTGCATTGTGATTATCCAAGACATAGAAGTCCTATTAAATGCGTTTAATCAGCAGGCAGGCAATATAAAAGAGCAGTTAACAACCTTGCTTGTAATGGTCTCTGATGGCAGAGTTCCTCCAGAGGAAGCAATATCTTCTTTCAATGCAGAATTGTAGAAATAGTTTGGCACATGTATCATGTTGCTCGCCTGAACAGGTGCAGCAATTGCTTGGATAAATGATAGAATCGCAATCTATTTTTAAGGAACAACAATGGTTAGCATGAAAAAGGATTTTAATTTTATGTTGTAAAGTGTGCAAGGGAAAAGGAGTAGTTTTCCATGGAAATGGAGATATTTAATAATACTACCAAGACGGTTAAAGATAATCTAAAAGAAACAATACAGTCTGGCGGAAAAATTTCGATTGCGGCAGCCTGTTTTTCTATTTACGCTTATCAAGAACTGAAAAAGCAGTTGGAAAATTGTAAAGATTTCCGCTTTATCTTTACGTCACCTACCTTTATCGCAGAAAAAAGTCCAAAAGAACGAAAAGAATTTTATATATCACGGCTTAAAAGAGAAAAAAATTTATATGGCACGGAGTTTGAAGTAAGGCTACGTAATGAATTAAAGCAAAAATCAGTAGCTAAAGAATGTGCAGAATGGATGAGAAACAAAGCACATTTTAAATCTAATACAACCAGAGAGGGTATGAATAATTTTCTGGTAATATCTGATGACAATGAAATTTATACCTATCTTCCATTTAATGCTTTTACAACAATCGATTTGGGATGTGAACGTGGCAATAATATAACGAATATGGTGACACGTATACAAAATCCTGCAAGTAAAGAATTTTTGCATATTTTTGATGAGATATGGAAGGATTCCCATAAACTTACGGATGTAACTAATGATGTAATCAATATGATTTCGACAGTTTATCAAGAAAATCCACCGGAACTTATTTATTTTATGACATTGTACCACATATTTAATGAATTCTTGGAGGATATTTCAGAAGATGTTCTTCCTAATGAAGCAACTGGATTCAAGAATAGTTTAATTTGGAATAAATTATATAATTTTCAAAAAGATGGAGCACTTGCCATTATTAATAAATTGGAGCAATATAATGGGTGCATTTTGGCAGACAGCGTGGGTTTGGGTAAGACTTTCACGGCCTTGGCAGTTATCAAGTACTATGAAGGGAAAAATAAAAATGTGTTAGTACTTTGCCCTAAAAAACTTGCTGATAACTGGATGACTTATAGGGGGAATCTAATTAATAATTCATTGGCAGGGGATAAACTGCGGTATGATGTCCTATATCATACTGATTTGTCAAGAGATTCAGGAATGACTGGAATTGGTCTTCCTGTAGATCGTATTAATTGGGGTAATTATGATCTTGTTGTGATTGATGAATCTCATAATTTTCGAAATGGTAATGGTACGCATAGCCAGAATGGGGAAAAAGAAAATCGCTATATGAGATTAATGAATCGCGTGATTAAGCCAGGTGTTAAAACAAAAGTGCTTATGCTTTCTGCCACACCAGTGAATAACAGATTTTCTGATTTAAGGAATCAGTTGGCGCTGGCATACGAAGGTGATGCCGCGGGATTTAGTGAAAAGTTGAACACAAAATCTGATGTAAATAATATTTTTCGGAAGGCGCAGCAAGTTTATAATAGTTGGACCAAAC
Organism: Oscillospiraceae bacterium; assembly: GCA_003518885.1. Taxonomy (GTDB): domain Bacteria; phylum Bacillota; class Clostridia; order Oscillospirales; family Ethanoligenentaceae; genus Ethanoligenens. Next base: position 2,539 of record DOXU01000271.1, on the reverse strand, counting down.
TTCCGGAAGAACATCGGACCACAACGAATTTATTAAAGCAGCTGGATTTTGATTTTTTTGAACTTTTAGATAGTGTAACCATTGCTCGTTCCAGAAAACATATTAAAAATTATTATGACACTGCGGAGATAGGAAGTTTTCCTAAAAGAAATAAACCCATTTCATTACGCCCAAAACTGACAAATCTTAAAAATGCGATTAATTATAAAGATGTCTATGAAATTTTATCAATTTTGCATTTAACGATATATACACCAACAGAATTTATTCATTCTAGCAAATTAAATAAATATTTAGAAAAAAATGAAACGGCTAATTTTAAAAAGGGCCGTGAGTTAGGCGTTCAACATTTGATGAGTATTAACCTTTTGAAGCGTATGGAAAGTTCCGTTCATTCTTTTTTACTAACTATCCAGCGTGTCTATAAATATCTATCCAATACATCTGAAAAGATACAACAGTTTATAGAGGGACAGGAGGTTAATCTCGAGGAAATGAATGACTTGTCTGGAGAAGCATCTGATTTTGATGCAGATGATCAAAATACAGATTTCTTTAGTGTCGGTAAAAAGATAAAAATTGATCTTAATGATATGGATTATATTTCATGGAAACGCGATATTGACGAAGATATAGAGAATATGGGCCTTTTAATCACAATGGTAAAAGAGATTACACCTGAGTATGACTATAAACTGAATCAGCTCATAGATATAATACGGAGGAAAATAGCACATCCAATTAATTTAGGAAATAAAAAAATTTTGATTTTTACAGCATTTTCAGATACAGCGGAATATTTATATAATAATATTAGCGGAGCTGCTAAGGAGAATTTAGGAATTGATTCGGCACTGATTACAGGTTCAGTGGAGAGCAGAACTACCATATCAGGGTTTAAGGCGGATATGAATCATGTGTTGACCTGCTTTTCTCCCGGTTCAAAAGAGCGAAATCTTGTTTATCCAAAAGAACACTATGATATTGATATCCTGATTGCTACGGATTGCATATCAGAAGGACAAAATTTGCAGGATTGCGATTATTGTATTAATTATGATATTCATTGGAATCCGGTACGTATTATCCAGAGATTTGGCCGAATTGACCGTATTGGCAGCAGAAATTCGGTCATTCAATTAGTTAATTTCTGGCCAGATCTAGATCTGGATGAATACATTAATTTAAAGTCGCGGGTAGAAGCACGAATGAGAATTTCTGTGATTACTTCAACTGGTGATGATGATTTGGTTAATGCGGAAGAGAAGGGAGATCTGGAATACCGTACAAAACAGTTACAACAATTACAGGAAAAAGTAATTGATTTAGAAGATGCAAGTTCGGGTATTTCTATTATGGATTTGGGATTAAATGAATTTCGTATGGATTTACTGGGATACATAAAAAAACATCCCGATATGGACCATGTTCCGCTCGGAATTCACACCGTAGTTCATGGAGATCGTCCAGGGATTATATTTGTGCTGAAAAATGTTAACCAGGAAATTAATATTGATCAGCAGAATCGACTTCATCCTTTTTATATAGTATATATAGGAATGGACGGGCAAGTGATTGCAAATCATCTGCAGCCGAAAGACATCTTGGATATTATGAGATATCTATCTAGAGGAAAAGGACAGCCTGATGAAAAAGTTTGTGGACAATTTAACCAGAAAACAAAAGATGGAAGGGATATGGATAACATAACTCATCTTTTGGAAGACTCTATTGCATCAATTATTAATGTTAAACAAGAAGAAGATATTGATAGCTTTTTTTCTGACAAACAGACAACCTTTCTTTCTAAAGGGGTTTCCGGATTAGATGATTTTGAATTGATCTGCTTTATGGTGGTGGTTAAATGATTAAATTTCCTGCTTCTGTGCGAGTACATAAAAGACTTCCTAAAGAAGCCTTTTATCGTCATCTGACAGTATCTTCGGCTTTTAAAGAAAACTTTATATCTGAAGTCGATAGCATTTATGTGGAATGGAGTTTAACGCCAAAAAGTCTGAATTTTGAAAAAAGTAGTTTTTCCGAAGAGATTCTGATTTTAATTATTCAATTAAAAAAACAAGATTTTCATAAACAACTTCTGGAAATTATTGCCAAACAAAATCCCCATAAATTATTCTTCATCCTTTCGTTTAAAAATGATATGCAGTTAGCTGTATATCATGGGAAACTTTACCAGTCAAAATGGATGAGGGCAGAAGATGTTTATCTTTCGGCAGAGGGATTTTCTATAGAAGAGGTTTGGGAGCATCTGATTGAAAAAGTTGCTTTTCAGGATCTAGCCAATATACCAGAGAATATCTCAATAGATAACAAGCTAATACTTCGGGGGAAAATAGATAGGTTGAATAGTGAAATCCTAAAAATAGAAAAAGCAGTCTGGAAAGAACAGCAGCCTAAGAAAAAATTTGAGCTGTACGGTCAATTACGAGCTCTTAAACAAGAGTTGGAGGATATCACACATGGACAAAATGAAAATGAAAACACTTGATTTAGCAGAAGAAAAGTACAAAAAGTTGGC
>DOXU01000163.1 GCA_003518885.1 Oscillospiraceae bacterium | reverse complement strand
CCCGAGTATGTGGCTCCAATCTTAAAGTGAAATTTTTTTGACCGGGGGGATTAGAATTTTTTTTTGAAAATAAATTTGGAAATGAATTTTTTATTTTTTAACTTTCAAAAAATATTTTTCAAAAGTTTTTTAAATCAAATCCATAAATAAAAATAATTTTTTATTTTATTTTTTAGTATCGTTCCTCTTGGATTGGTGGCTTGCCTGCCTCATGGTCATGCCTATGTACTCTCTTGTGGCAAGCGCCACACAGACAGATAAGGTTAGCCTTAAGAGTCCCATCACTATCCACATAGTAACGTTGCAGTGCAAGATCAGGCCGATGCCTTACATAGTTTAAATGATGCACATGAGTAGCCACAGAGTATTTGCCATGCGCTTTACATAGTACGCAGCCTGTCTTCTTATTCTCATCTAATACACTTTGCCTAAGCTTCCGCCATTCAGTTGATATGTAGAAGTCATGCTTCTTGCCTGTTGCTATTAGGTATCTAATATATTCGGTGGTCATATGCCTGGCCTTACCTATGTGTTGTGCACCTGTTCTGCCTGTTGCTCCTCTAACCTATCAGCAGCAACAGCATAGTATTCTTTACTTAGTTCAAACCCGACAAAGTTACGCCCCATCTGTAAGCATGCTACTCCGGTAGTGCCACTGCCCATAAATGGATCACAGATTGTCCATTTGTCCCCACTGATTTTAAGTAGCCTTTTAATAAGTTCAACAGGCTTTTGTGTTTGGTGTATCTTCTTGTTACCGATTACGGAAGAAATGTGATAGCATCCGGGAAATATATGCGCCCCACAATCTGGTGGATTGTCAGTCTTTCCCTTGCTAGCCCATACAATAAACTCACAATCCTGACGGAATCTTCCAACTTGTCCTCTAGTTGTTCCTTTATCCCATGCCAATATTCCCCGCCATGTCCATCCAGACATTTGAATGGCGTCCGACATTGCCGGAAGGTTACGCCAATCTATGAACACGCAAAGAATTCCGCCCGGCTTTGTTTTATTGAATGCAGTAAATAGCACTTCACGCATATAAAAACAGTAGGCCCGTGAGTCCATAGCATCGCCAAAGAAATCTGGTAGAGAGGTTCCGTCTCTATTCAGATACTTTTTTCCGGTCGGTTGTTTCCTAGCGGAAAGTGTTATACCTCCAGACGAATAAGGCGGATCCATCAAAAACATATTGATTCCATCGTCTGGCAGCATCTCAATATTCTTTAATGCATCCCCTTGAACAATCTTATAAATGTGTTATTCACTCCCATCCCATATAAAAAGAAAGCACCCACCAACGTGAGTGCCAATCGTGTGCCGACCTTTGCTATTTACACTATATCATAGATTAGGGTGATTTTTAGTGCTGTATTTTATACGTATAAAATACTTATCAGTTTCACTTATCTACTTGACTTATGCGCATTTAGTGTGTATAATATAATTGTGGGGTGAGGAAATGAAGCACAAGGACTTAGTTAAAAGACTTGAGCGAAACGGATGGTGGAGATTACGTAAAGGTGGCAATCATGATATTTACACAAACGGTAAAGTAAGTGAAGCTGTTCCCCGCCACACTGAAATTAATGAATTACTAGCAAAATCCATCATCAAGCGCCAGGGGTTAAAATGACCCCTGTTTCGCATACCATATGGAGGCTTAAAATGAAAAGGGTTTATCCAATTGTTCTGACACCTGCCAATAAAGGGTATGTTGTCTATGTGCCTGATTTGAAGATTAACACAGAAGGCAATGACCTTGCCGACGCTATTTCCATGGCTCGCGATGCCATCGGGTTGTGGGGTGTTACTGAAGAGGATGAAGGAAGAACGATTCCCAACCCTTCTCGGAACTATCCTGATCATGACCCCAACGAAATTGTAACAATGGTTGATATTGATTTTGCAGCATATCGACGCGCTAATGACCTACGCACCATTAGAAAGAATGTAACGATACCTAGTTGGTTGAATGATATGGCCGAAAAGCAAGGCGTTAATTTCTCGCAGGTTTTGCAGGATGGATTAAAGGAACGTTTAGACGTGGCAAATAGGTAGAACAAAAGCGCCCACAAAAGTGGACGCTCTTCTATTATATTTCGGTGATTACTTGTAAAGCGTGTCCGTGTAATTGTAACACCCAGCGATAGTCAAAATGCATATCTGTCGCAATCCGTTCCCATTTCTGCCCGTGTATATACCGCCGTTCCAATACTTCCCGATATCTCGCATCCCTCACGCCATCAATCACAGATAATACCTGCTGTTTGATTTCTAGCAGCATGTCAATTCGTTTATCCACTTCATTTTCTGCATCAACAATCTTTGCACAAATATCTGCTAACTTGTCCGGTTTACTGTTCTGCGCATGGCTTCCATTAGAAGATAATGCCGATGTTGTTTTGGTTGCCAATTCACGTAGTTGCGTTATCTCTTTCAGTTTATTATCAACTGACCTGTCTGCCTCTAGATACTGATTTAAGAACTCTTTTGCCGTCACCTTGTGCCCTCCCTAAAATCATGGTAAAATTTACTTGTTATATTATTAGGGAAGAGCTGCAAGGCTCTTTTTTGTTTTAAGCTTCGTGCAAATGTTGGAAATTTAGATTATATATCCAAACTCTTCTGGTGCCCATGCAGAGCTATATTCACCCATAGTTTTACGCCAATACGGAGCGTTTTTAAATTTCTCATCACATGCCGTCCTGCCGTCACCCCAATTATAATATCTATGCACAATTAAAGAGCACCTTTTTCCATTCATTTTTATGAATTGTTTTTCGATTTCTCTTAAAGTTAATAGTCTGCCTTCATGCCATTTGAAGCAACCCAAAGGAATTTTATCCCATACAAGATTATCAAGAAAAATATCACTATGTGTAAGTTCTTCCTTTAGAGATTTAACCATTTCTTCCTTTTCATAGTTTAACGTTTCAATTGAAACCTGATAATCCATAATCATTTTGTCTTCCATATCGCGATCGATTATAACGTCGCCACAGTTTTCACTCATATGCGTTCCTTTCAATTGTCAAATCATTTATCTTTTTATTTACTTATTTTCCGAATGTACTCGT
>DOXU01000162.1 GCA_003518885.1 Oscillospiraceae bacterium | reverse complement strand
ATATAAAGACATGGGGCTTGTTGGGGTATTGGCCGTAATGGCTCCTTCGTGATAACCCACTTCGTGCATGGTACCCATAACGGCAACATGTTTTAACCCACCGGCAATCATGTTATAAAGAAACTCAAAATGAGAAGAAAGCAATGTCATATGAACGGGAGAATTATGCACAAAGCCATCTTTCCATGCCAAGTGTAAGCAAATGTCTGGCGAACCCAATTGTTGATAAATAGCTGGGTCACCTGAAAAAACATTTGCATTTATATGTTTGGCTCTAGAATCCACCCGATCTGTATGCAGATCTGCCGCAATAACCGACGCACCTGCATCCAGCAGTTTTTGCACCACGTGACGTCCAATATATCCGCCTGCTCCCGTGACAAGCACTGTCTGGCTTTCAAGCACTTTGGATCACACCTCAATTGTATTTTATCAAATAATAAACAAGCATTTTGACTCTTAAAAAATTGCAGAACTAAAGAACATAAATTCCATCAAATGAACTCGTCTCAGTATAATACAAAGCACAACAGGTGTCAATGTATTCTACAATCGTGTCGATAGAGAAAAAATCGGTTCAAATAGCCGCCGTTTCCGTGTCAAAAAGGGGAATATCTACCCCTGAAATAACCGCTAAATCGTGCTTTTCCGCATACCCCACATAATAGAGCGTCTTTACGTTTCGCGAGGTAATAAAGTAGTCTGCCTCTCCAAATAACCGCTGTTCCCATTCCTCTGTTCCGCTAACAGCTTCGTCATTAACAATAAAGGTTGTCACTTTGCCTTCAAAAGGCTTTAACAGTAGATTTAGTTGTGTTAAATACGGCGAATCGGTTCCAAAAGGGTTCCAAAGTAAAAGACGAACGTGCTCTTTTCCCTGCATAGTTTTGCAGAACGCCGTCACCACTTGTTCCCAAAGGGGGTACGAATCTGCACAGTCCAGCACAAAGAGATAGGTTTGGGTCTTTGTTTCCAAAACCGGTTCAGGCTTTTCCTCCTCCGGCGATTCTTCTTTCTTTTTAAATAAAGAAGAAAAAAAACCATGTTTGGGTTCTGGCACCGATTGAGGGGGGTCAACCGACGCAGACGCTGGCACAGGTGGGGCAAGATAAAATTGTTGAATGAAAGCTTCTATTTTTTCTCGAAACCAAGGGGCATTGTTTTCCAATCTTTCCGTTTCCCAATTCCACCAGCGGATCGTCAATAGCTTTTGGATTTGTTCAGCAGAAAACCGATACCCAATAATTTTGGCCGGGTTTCCTCCCACAATCGCATAAGGGGGCACATCTTTTGTTACCACAGACATTGCCGCCACCACAGCGCCATCATGGATCGTGATTCCCGACATAATGGTGGCACCATGCCCAACCCATACATCATTTTCGATCAAAATTTGCCCTTTTCTCCGGATAAAGAAAGAGGGATTTTCTTCTGCGGGCAAAAAAGGTAATTTTGCTGTACTTACCGCTTTATAATCGTGATTACGGTCAAGAATAAAATGTACATTTTTAGCAATAGAGCAGTAATTCCCTATTTGCAGATTATAGCAATAGCCTCCAATTTCAGCAAGGTTACTTTGAATTTGTGCATCCCAAAGATAACTTCCAATGCCTACCACCGCCACTGGAAAATTCGGAATGACCTTTTGCCCTTGGGCATCACGATAAATAACCGTCGGTTCTTTTATTTGATTGGGCGGTATCGTAAAGTCATCAATCCACATATTCACTCACCTTTCTGCTGATTAAAAGGGGGAATTTTTTCCTTGTTTTTCCTGTTCTCCACCCTTATATAAACGACGCTGTTCTGTGCGCCAAGCCTTCCATAATGGATCATCGTCTCTTTGCCCATTATACCGCGCCCTCAAAACTTTTGCACGTGTCATTTTGGGGCTTTATCCTGTTCAATGGGCACTTCTGCTTCAAAAAGAGGGCTCATTTATTTAACTGCTCCATTTTCTCCGCCACCAGGTCTCCTAGTTTGTGGTAGGTGCTGTCTGTTGGGTGCACCTGTTTATCCCAAAACATCTCTGGTGCATTCTTCGCCGTGATGCCAGCATCATGATATAGATCAATGACCGGAACATGCTCGCGTTTTCCCACTTCTTGCACCGCACCGACAAAATCCTGAAAAACATTGCCATTTGCATTTTTTTGTCCATCCATAGCGTTTGCAATTGGCGTTAACAAAACAATTTTCACTCGTGTGTTTTTGGCGTGAATCGTGTTGATGGAATAGATAAGCGCCCCTTTAAAGGTCCCTTTGTTCGCCTGATCATTTCCAATGGGCAAACCGCCTTCCCAATCGTTGGTTCCATACGCAATCGTCAAATAATCCAAATTTTTAAAATCGTTGCGGTCAACACGATTGCATAGGGCGTCCTCATTTTGAGAAAAACCCGGAACACTGCCGGCTAGTGTCCCCGAAATGCCTTCATTCATCACAGTTGCTTCGGTCTGGGTAGCCAACTCTCTGGGCCAGCCCCCTTGCGATTTATTCCTGTCTGTACTATATTGCCCAAAAGTAATGGAATCTCCATAGGCCGCAATCGTTTTATTTTGAATTCTATTTTTGTTCAAAACCACCGCGGTGTAAAATCCACAGATCACCCAAAAAATAATGACCATGATCACCAAGACAAGTCTTCTTTTTTTCATTATTATCACCTATATGATTATAGCACAGAATAATGGGGTGGTCAGGAAAACACGCACGAATCCATTCCTTCTTTTTCTTTATCCCCTACAGGATGGGTTCCAATCCTCTGGCATGTGCTCTGTTCCCCATTTACAAAAAGAGCTCAAAATCGGCATCATGCTTTTCCCTGTTTTCGAAAGGGAATACTCTACTTTCGGCGGGATTTGTGGATATTCCTTCCTCATAACAATCCCATTTTTTTCTAACTCTTTTAACTGATTACTCAGCATTTTATGGGTAACCTTACCCAATGCCCGTTTCAATTCACTATAGCGAAGAACTTCTTCCTTCCATAGCCAAAACAGAATGTGCATTTTCCATTTTCCATCAATCAAGGAAATGGCATAAGCAAAAGGGCGCACATTCACCCGTTTTTTGCAGACGTCTTCTTCTATTTTTTCCATCCTAGCCCTCTCCTTTTGGATAGTATATATCAAAAATGTGCGTTCTTGCTCTATCGAGTGTACCACACTATAATAAGGATAAACAAGATTAATTTTCAAGGAGAAAACAAATATGAATTTACTTAACACTCCTCTAACAGTGGGAAAAATAGAATTACCGAATCGTTTGGTTATGCCTCCCATGGCAACCGAGAAATCAACGGAAACCGGCGAAGTGACGGAAAAGCTTTGTGAACACTATGCTGCAAGGACAAAAGGGGGCTATCTTGGCCTGCTATTTACCGAACACAGCTTTATTAGCCCTGATGGAAAGGCAAGTAAACGGCAATTATCCCTATCGGAAGACAAAAATGTAGCAGGTCTGAAAAAACTGGTTGCTTCTATCCATCAAGATAACACCCTCGTTTTTGCTCAAATCAACCACGCTGGGGGGTATACTAAACGGGAAATCACCGGGCACGAACTGATCAGTGCCAGTTCCGTCCAAATGCCAGGTGCCGAACCAGCCGACAAGCTGCCAAAAGCAATGACCCAGGCCGATATCCAAAAAGTAGTGGATGATTTTGCTCGTGCCGCAGTGCGGGCCAAAAAAGCGGGCTATGATGGTGTAGAAATTCATTCAGCGCATGGTTATTTATTAAATCAGTTTTTCTCACCTTTGACCAATAAACGGAATGATCAATACAAGGGCACCACCATTGCTGGGAGAATCCACCTACATCTTGAGGTGATCCAAGCTGTTCGCAAAGCGGTGGGAGCCGACTATCCCCTTTCCCTAAGACTTGGCGCCTCTGATTATATGGAAGGCGGTACCACCGTTCAGGATAGCGTAGCCGCTGCCAAGGAATTCGAAAAGGCGGGAGTCAACTTGCTCAGTATCTCCGGTGGATTTTGCCGGTTCAATCGACCGGGCGTAAAAAAGCCGGGCTATTTCAGTGAATTGTCTGAGGCCATCAAGAAAGCTGTCCATATTCCGGTCATCGTGACGGGCGGTGTCGCCAAGGCAGCAGATGCGGAAAAACTGTTAGAAGACCAAAAGGCCGACTTGATTGGCGTCGGCCGTGCCCTGTTAAAAGATCCTGAATGGGCCAAAGCCGCCATCCAG
>DOXU01000135.1 GCA_003518885.1 Oscillospiraceae bacterium | reverse complement strand
CTTATCGTGAATATAAGAAACGACGATCTACTAAGCTTTCTCACCAAGAACAAATGGCTAAAAAAGAAGAAAGTGAATATAGAAAACAACAGGAAAAATTGACGCAAATTCAGTCAAAGGTTGAGCATCAGCAAAACACAATTTCCCGGGCGGATGCTCACGGCGGACGTTTGTTAAAAAAGAAAATGAGGGCAGTTAAATCCATGGGCAAACGTATGGAAAAATCGCACCAAAATAATACGCAAAGTCCTGACATCGAAGAAGCCATCATGTTACATTTTGATAAAGATATCACGCTGCCCAGTGGAAAAACGGTTTTGAATTTTACACTTGATCAACTCCATATTAATGAGCGCATTTTGGCCCAAAATATTAAACTTAATATAATCGGCCCACAAAAAATTTGTATTACCGGCAAAAACGGTATTGGTAAAACAACTCTACTTAAATTAATTGCCCAAGACTTGATCAATCGAAAGGATCTCAATGTGGCTTACATGCCACAAAACTATGAGGATTTGCTTGATTTTTCCAAGACGCCCGTAGAATTCCTTGCCAAAACACATGAAAAAAAAGAACTTACAAAGATTCGCTCCTTTTTGGGCAGTGTAAAATATACAACTGATGAAATGGATCATCAAATTGCGGAGATGTCCGGAGGACAAAAGGCCAAATTATTATTTTTAAAAATGATTTTGGATGGTTGCAACGTATTGATTTTGGACGAGCCAACCAGAAATTTTTCTCCTCTCTCTAACCCTGTCATTCGCTCTATTTTGAAATCCTATGGCGGGGCCATTATCAGCATCTCTCATGACCGGAAATATATCGAGGAGGTTTGTGACCAGGTTTATCAGCTTACGGAATCTGGATTGCTTTTATCCTAAGAGTCTCCTCCCACTTCTATAGAAAGAGCCCGATAAAAAACTGACCGCTTGCATTGCGGTCAGCTTTTTTCTCATTAGGAAAATCATATTGCCTCATTCTTGAATAACATGAGACTAGAGTCCATGCCTTACCAATAACCGATATATTCTTGGCTACCTCTGCAAATATATTTTCAATCATACTTGTCACACAGATAATTTATATAAAACTGAGACTATCTCTCATGACACAAACAATATTTAAATATTTTGTACATTGAGTAAATGAGGCTCTATCAAAACGCACAATTTCAAACGAATCGGTAAGTAGACCGACAATGTAGTACGCTGTGGTGATTTACACCCTTGTACAGCAGAATTTCACTTTTAGATTATGAGAAATGGTATACATAGAAATTAGTCGGTTGTTTTAGGTGAATTTTTTATTCGGCATAAATGGATGGACTCAATTTTATAGTGATAATTCCCATTGCTATGATAAAATAATTGCCGAATTTCTAGGAGGTTTTCCCATGAGTCTGCCCGAAGAGCCATCCGAAAATGGCTCATTATTACTTAAGGAAACAAATGCACAACCCGAAAACAAGCCACATTCTCTTCATCTTCCCGGTACCCCCAGTCTTGAAGAAATCAATAACACCGTTGTTCTACCCAAAAACGCAGGATTTTGGAAAAAATTGCTTGCCTACAGTGGACCTGGTTGTCTTGTTGCCGTAGGCTATATGGACCCGGGAAACTGGATCACTTCTATACAAGGTGGCGCACAATATGCTTACTCCCTTTTATGTGTCATTTTATTTTCCAGTTTAATCGCTATGCTTCTACAGGGGATGTCCGCAAAGCTTGGCATTGTCACTGGCATGGATCTAGCACAAGCTACACGCGCAGCAACCAATAAACCCGTTGCTATTGTCCTTTGGATTATGGCAGAACTAGCCATTATGGCAACCGACATTGCAGAAGTTATCGGTGGAGCCATCGCATTAGAATTACTTTTTAAAATTCCGCTCACGCTTGGTGTCTTCATAACAGTAGGAGATGTGTTCTTATTGTTATTGCTTTCTCTAGTCGGATTCAGAAAAGTTGAAGCCGTTGTCGCCACTTTAATCGCGACGATCTTGATTGTATTTCTATATGAGGTGCTCCTTAGCCAACCCTCAACAGGTGCCATTCTGCACGGGTTTATCCCCAGTGCACAAGTTGCTTCTAACCGTGGAGAGTTGTTGATTGCCCTTGGCATTGTTGGTGCAACGGTAATGCCACACAATCTCTATCTACATTCTTCCATTATTCAATCTCGTAGATACAAACGAACGGAAGAAGGAAAGAAAGAGGCCGTAAAATTCGCTCTTATTGATTCAAATATTCAACTTAGCATAGCATTTGTAGTCAATTGTCTTCTTCTGATTCTTGGCGCATCTATGTTCTATGGACACGCAAGTAATTTGGGACGCTTCACCGATTTATATAATGCCTTATCCAATTCATCGATTGTAGGAGTGATTGCTAGCCCTGTTTTAAGCGTATTATTCGCCGTAGCACTTCTGGCCTCAGGTCAGAATTCAACCATCACAGGTACGCTTTCTGGCCAAATCGTGATGGAAGGATTCATTCATTTTAAAATGCCTGCCTGGTTGCGCCGGCTAATAACACGCATCATTTCCATTATTCCTGTTTTAATTTGTGTCATCATCTACGGCAACCGTGAATCTATGGTCGAACAGCTTTTATTATACACACAGGTATTTTTAAGTATTCAACTCCCATTTGCCATTATTCCACTTACAATTTTTACAAGCAGCAAAAAAATGATGGGGAATTTCGTTAATTCTCCATGGGTCAAATACCTTGCCTGGACCATTACTATCATTTTAACTGGATTGAACGTTTTCCTAATATACGGGACATTTTTCGAGTGATTTCTCACACTACATGCATCAATAGCGGAAAATTCCAAAATAAAAAGGAGCCGATAAAATCGGCTCCTTTTTCATTAACCTATGTAATTTTAAGGTTAAATTTATTTGTTATAGTCGTAGAAACCTTTGCCGGTCTTCATACCAAGCAATCTACCACGAACCATTTTTCTCAGCAATGGATGTGGACGATATTTACTATCACCAGTCTCACTCTGAAGAACTTCCATGACAGCCAGAACAATGTCCAAGCCAATCAAGTCGCCAAGAGCAAGTGGTCCCATTGGATGATTTGCACCCAATTTCATAGCAGTATCGATATCTTCTGCAGTTGCTGTGCCATCTGCATAAATTCCAATTGCTTCATTGATCATCGGTACCAGGATGCGGTTGACAACAAAGCCAGCTGCTTCTTTAACTTCAACAGGAGTTTTACCGATGTCAACAGAAATCTTCTTCACCTTTTCAACAGTCTCAGCAGGTGTATTAATACCAGCAATGACTTCCACCAGTTTCATAACAGGTGCTGGGTTGAAGAAATGCATGCCGATTACTGGGCGATCAATGCCCTGGCCGATTTCTGTAATGGAAAGAGAAGATGTATTGGTTGCAAAGAGGGCGTCCTTTTTCGCGATTTTCTCCAAATCATGGAAAAGATCTTTCTTAACGTCCATTTTTTC
>DOXU01000253.1 GCA_003518885.1 Oscillospiraceae bacterium | reverse complement strand
CATAGCGTTGTGCTGATCCGCGGCGGTCGTGTTAAGGATTTGCCTGGTGTCCGGTATCATATTATCCGTGGTACTTTGGATGCACAAGGCGTTGCCAAACGGATGCAGGCCCGTTCTAAATATGGTGCCAAACGTCCAAAGGCAGGCGCAGCAGCCGGAGCAGCCAAACAGTAATTATGAAGTTAGTGTGCCAAGCATGGCAGTTTACTATACAAAGCGCTTTTGCGCTTACAAGAAGGACATCTTCTTTGTATTGGAACGCGCCTATGCCGCACGACGCAGGTGGGTTTGACCACTTGCGAGTACCTGTGAATTCATTATGTGAAGGAGGGAAGCGAAGTGCCAAGAAGAGGCTCCGTTTCTATGAGGGATGTCCTGCCTGATCCGCTTTTTCATTCCAAGCTGGTCACCAGGCTCATCAATAATATCATGATCGATGGGAAAAAGGGTGTTGCCCAAAGAATCATTTATGATGCTTTCGATATTATCAAGGAAAAAACGGGAAAAGAACCCCTAGAAGTATTTGAGGCCGCTATGGAAAACATTATGCCGGTCCTCGAAGTTAAAGCAAGACGTGTTGGTGGTGCAACTTATCAGGTGCCAATCGAAGTTCGGCCCGAAAGGCGCCAAACTCTCGGTCTCCGTTGGTTGACAACTTATTCTCGTGCGCGTAACGAGAGAACAATGCGTGAACGTTTAGCCAATGAAATTTTGGATGCTGTAAATAATCTCGGCAATTCTGTCAAGAAAAAAGAAGATACACACAAAATGGCAGAGGCCAACAAAGCATTTGCACATTACAGATGGTAAAGATGCTATTTTAGAAAGATGGATGAAAGGAGGGTACTATGTCACGACAAGTATCACTTGAAATGACTCGCAATATCGGTATCATGGCTCATATTGATGCCGGTAAAACCACGACGACTGAGCGTATTCTGTTCTATACAGGGATAACGCATAAAATCGGCGAGGTGCATGAAGGCGAAGCAACCATGGACTGGATGGAGCAAGAGCAAGAACGTGGGATTACCATTACCTCTGCTGCAACAACTTGTTTCTGGAAAGACCATCGTATCAATATTATTGATACCCCGGGTCACGTTGACTTCACTGTTGAAGTAGAACGTTCTTTGCGTGTGCTGGACGGTTCTGTTACCGTTTTGGCAGCTAAAGGCGGCGTGGAGCCTCAGTCAGAGACTGTTTGGCATCAAGCTAATAAATATTCAGTCCCCCGGATGGTGTATATCAATAAAATGGATACACTGGGCGCAGATTTTTATGCTTGTATCAATCAAATGATTGAGCGCTTGAAATGTAATCCTGTCGCAATTCAGCTTCCAATTGGATCGGAAGATACTTTTAAAGGTATTATCGATTTGATGGATATGAAGTCAGATGTCTACTATGATGATCTGGGCAAGGACATGCGCGTAGAAGAAATTCCTGAAGACATGAAGGAACAGGCTGAGGAATATCATCGCAAAATGGTTGAAGCAATCGTTGAGACGGATGAGGATCTTATGGAAAAATACCTGGATAACCAGGAAATTACCAAAGAAGAACTTCAAAAAGCTTTGCGTAAGGCTACCATTAGCAATGAAGTTGTTCCTGTTACCTGCGGTAGTTCTTATAAAAATAAGGGCGTACAGAAATTACTGGATGCTATTGTTTTGTATATGCCTGCACCGACAGATGTTCCCGCTATTAAAGGAACTGTACCAGGTACAGACGAAGAGACAGATCGTCATGCTTCAGATGAGGAACCATTCTCCGCATTGGCATTTAAAATTGCGACAGACCCGTTTGTTGGTAAACTCTGCTTTTTCCGTGTTTATTCCGGTAAAGTGGACGCAGGCACAACAATTTATAACTCCACAAAGGATCATGACGAGCGTATAGGCCGTATTCTGCAGATGCATGCAAATCATCGTCAGGATTTGGAAACCGTTTATGCAGGTGATATCGCTGCTGCTGTTGGATTGAAAAATACCACAACTGGGGATACACTGTGTGACGAAAAGGCGCCAGTCATTTTGGAATCAATGGAATTTCCAGACCCGGTTATCCGGGTTGCCATTGAGCCCAAAACAAAAGCAGGCCAGGAAAAGATGGGCATTGCCCTTTCTAAATTGGCTGAAGAAGATCCGACTTTTAAAACGTATACCGATGAGGAAACCGGACAAACAATCATTGCTGGTATGGGTGAACTTCACCTGGAAATCATCGTTGATCGTTTAATGCGTGAATTTAAGGTTGAAGCAAATGTTGGTCAGCCGCAGGTTGCCTATAAAGAGACGATCCGCAAGTTGACCGATATCGATCATAAATATGCACGTCAGTCAGGTGGCCGCGGCCAGTATGGTCACGTTAAAATAAAAATGGAGCCAAATGAATCGGGCAAAGGTTACGAGTTTGTTAATGCAATCGTTGGTGGTGCTATTCCAAAAGAATACATTCCTGCGGTTGATTCTGGTATCCAAGGTGCCATGCAAACGGGTATCCTTGCTGGCTACAATGTTGTTGATGTAAAAGTAACATTGTATGATGGTTCTTACCATGAAGTCGATTCTTCGGAAATGGCATTTAAGATTGCCGGTTCTATGGCATTTAAGGATGCAATGAAGAAGGCCGATCCGGTTATTCTGGAACCGATTATGAAAGTAACCGTTACAGTTCCGGAAGAGTATATGGGCGACGTTATCGGCGACCTGAACTCTCGCCGCGGCATGATTGGCGGTATGGATGCTATGGGCGGCGCTGAGCAGATTCATTCGATGGTTCCATTGTCTGAAATGTTCGGATATGCAACAGATATGCGTTCCAAGACACAAGGCCGTGGCCAGTTCGTCATGGAGCCCGACCATTATGCAGAGGTTCCGAAGAATATTTCTGAAAAGATTATCAGCGAGCGTACAAAGAGCAACTGATTTTCTTTCATGTACAGAAGTGCGGAAAACACTTGATTTTTTCCGGAACTCTTGCTAAAATATGAACCAATAGGTTCATTATAATTTGATATTAATTTGTTTAATACAAAAGGAGGAAAATTCCAATGGCAAAGGAAAAGTTTGACAGATCTCTGCCCCATGTAAACATTGGTACAATTGGCCATGTTGACCACGGCAAGA
>DOXU01000259.1 GCA_003518885.1 Oscillospiraceae bacterium | reverse complement strand
ACGGTTATCTTGCCCCTTCAGGAATCGATATTGTTTGCATACCCGGGTTTGCCAATGTGGAGGTGGCGGGTGAAAATCGGACAGCGATTCGTCTGATTGTCAAAACGCTTTAATATTAACGTAAGTAAAAATGATTTGTATATGCGGGGCAGAGGGGATGGACCTTCTGCCTCGTTTTCTTTCGTTTTTTCGCCTAGAAACCTTCTTTACGCAACGCTTGGAACGTGTTATCATAGAGGGGAAGTGAATCGTATTTTTAACTCGAAAAATCGTATATTCCCTGGGAAAAGGGGGAGTTTTCTTTTTGAAAATCCATAAACAATGGGGATTGTTTTCGTTAGTGATGGCTCTTTTACTTGCTGTGACAGGTTGTGCACAAACAACACCATCCCCGTCGACGACGCCCGCAAACTCGGCAATATCTGCAACAACGGCATCAGTTTCCTCTTCAACGGGGATAAAGCCGACGACGTTCAGTTTGCCTGAAGTACTACAACAAGACATGAATCCTTTGACGACTACTTGTATGGTGAATTTATCTTTGTGGCCACTAATGTATGATGCCTTGGTGCAGCCAGACAGTACTTTTACACCACATTTGGGACTAGCTTCCTCGATTGCCAATACCGGTACAACGGTTACGGTACATTTGCGTACAGGGGTGAAGTTCTCTGATGGATCAGCATTGACAGCATCAGACGTCGTTTCTAGCTATAATGTGGTAAAGAATACGCCGTCGTCTTTCTTCTTTGCCAATCTTTCCAACATTGTTTCGATTACTGCACCGGATAATAGGACGGTTGTTTTCACTATGGGGACAGCAAATGCATTGGAAGAAAATGTACTCAATATCCCTATCGTGAAATCTCGGGGAAATGGTAGTGCAGTTAATGTTCCGCCACTTGGGACGGGAGCTTATACATACTCCACTAATCAGTTCAATTCAACGCTAACGCTGAATAAGAATTGGTATGGTGGTGGCAAGTTCAATTTTCAAACGATCTCTCTTGTTAACATGCACAGCACAGATGCCATTTTGAGCAGCTTAAATATTGGCGAGGTTAATTATCTCTTTACCGATTATGGAAATGGCGCTCAATCTACGGCCAATTTGGCCACTAAGTCTGTAGATCTGAATAGAATGGTATTTATGGGGACGAATTCCGCCCATGCGTTACTTGCGGATGCACACGTACGCAATGCAATTTCTCTTGCAATAGATCGGAATTCGTTATCATCTAATGCATTTTCTTCCCAGGCGATTTCCACGAATTTGCCCTACAACCCCGATTGGGCAGGGGGCACGATATTGGTAAAATCAGATCTTACTTCTCAGACGAGTAAAGCACAGACAGAACTGAAAACGGCTGGATTTACGACGCAAAATACAGCGGGGGTCATAACAAAGGCAAATGGCGCAACTCCTTTACAACTTACTCTTTTGGTGTGTAGTGATGATGCACAGATGTCAGCCGCGGCCAATCAGATTCGACTTTCCCTTACAAAGGCGGGAATCGGTGTGGCCATAAACTCTCAACCAAGTGCCGCTTATCAAGCAGCATTACAGGCGGGAAATTATGATTTATATCTTGGCAGTATTTCTTTGACGAGTGGATATGAATCTTTCTCCATTGTTAGCTTCTGGGGGGGCAGCGTCTTATGGGGTCCCGGCTAATAGTAATACGTTGAATGCTTTTAATTCTTGGCGTGCAGGTGGAGATGTTAGTGCGCTTACGAATGCTTTTCTAAATGAGACGCCCTTTATTCCGATTTGTTTTAAGACGGGTACGGTTGCTTTTACTTCTGGACTTTCAGGGAGTATTACCCCAACCATGCAGAATATATTTTATGGAATTGCCGATTGGCATTATTAATAGTAGGTTAAGGTTTCTTTTGCATTCACCACAAAATTTGTCTGTTAATAAGAAGGAGCGGAGCAATATTGATTATTCTAGAAAATCCCAATGGCATTATAGACGTTAGCAACGAGTATTTTAGCATCCTGATTGGGAATGCCGTTTCTTCATGTTATGGTGTTGCTGGTATGGCACCAGGAAATGCCGTACAAGGTATCGCTGCATTCTTTGGACGGAAGAAAATTGATCATGGGGTCCTGGTTGCTTCTAATGGGCATCAACTTGCCATCGAATTGCATATTATTGTGATGTATGGCGTAAATATCAATGAAATTGTAAAGAGTATTATCAAAAAAGTGCGTTATACCATAGAAGAGGCAACTGGGTTGGCAGTCGAGAGTGTAAATGTTTTCGTAGATGGAATGAAATCCGAATAAATTTGTACGATCTGGCAGATTTTTTATAAAAGCGGCAAAGGTGGCTTACAAGATGCAAAATCCAATCATTACCGGCGCAATGTTTAAACATATGTTACAGTCAGCAGCGCAGGCGATGAAAGCGCAGGAAACAAAAGTAAATGAGCTTAATGTTTTTCCGGTCCCCGATGGGGATACCGGTTCTAATATGGCACGTACGATGTCTGCCTGCGCTTTAGCCGTCTCCTCCGTTGATGGTGACGACGATATTGGGCAAGTCATTCAAACTGCGGCAACTGCGCTTTTGCGTGGAGCAAGAGGAAACTCGGGGGTTATCCTGTCCATTTGGATGCGTGGAATGTCGTTGGTCCTTAAGGATCAAAAAAAGGCGGATGGAATAGCAATTGCAGAGGCGTTAATAAGTGGAATGGAAGCGGCTTATAAAGCCGTAATGAAGCCAGTGGAAGGTACGATTTTAACCGTGGCAAAAGATGCCGCATCGGCGGCGGTTTCTCAGGCTAAACAGTCAAACGACGCAGAAGAGGTCCTGGGCGCGGCTGTTATGCAAGCAAAAGCCACTTTGTCACGCACACCTGATATGTTGCCTGTGCTTAAAAAAGCTGGGTGGTTGATTCTGGTGGGCAAGGGTTGGTTATTATCCTTTCTACTATGCTTGCTGTTCTGGAAGGCACAGAAGAGAAGCTGGAAACGGTGGGGGAACCCTCTTGGCCTGTGGGGGAGACTTATGAGCAGGAAGAGAAGAGCATTTACCCTTATTGTACAGAATTGATTGTGAACAAAGATGCGGGGGGAAAAGGACATGATCCTTTAACCTTACGTGCTTTTCTAAAATCTTTTGGCGATTGTGTTTTGGTGGCAGATGATACTGACTTTATTAAAGTGCATTGCCACACGGATCATCCAGGAAAAGTAATTGAAGAGGCATTAAATTTCGGCTTTTTAACGGATATCAAGATCGATAATATGCGGATTCAGAGCCAACAGAAGAGTGATACTCCTATCAAACAAATGGGATTCGTGGCAGTGGCTTCTGGAGAAGGAATCTGTGAAACCTTTAAAGATTTGGGCGTGGATGCAGTTGTTGAAGGCGGCCAAACAATGAATCCAAGTACGGAGGATATTCTTAGGGCGATAGAGAGTGTCCCAGCACAGACTGTTTTTGTTTTGCCTAATAATAAAAATATCATTATGGCTGCTGAACAGGCAGCTTCTCTATCTGGCGGGAAGGGACGCGTTCTCCATACCAAAACGGTTCCACAGGGCATGTCTGCTATGCTTGCTTATCTACCAAATGCAAGTGTAGATGAAAATATGTTAGCAATGGAGGGAGCCTCACGTCAAGTACACACGGGTATGATTACGTACGCGGTGCGTAATATGGACTTCGGGGGGAAACATATCCGCGTGAATGAGACGCTGGCTCTGGCGGACGGGCAACTTGCCTTTACAGATAGTGACATGGTTAGGGCCGCAGAGAAACTTTTAAAACAGATGGTCGATCGTTCTACCGCCTTTATCACGATTCTTTATGGAGAGGGAGCGAGCGCAAAGCAAGCAGAATACTTACATACGAGAATTTCGGCTAAGTATCCTAAGGCGGAAGTCAATATTATCAATGGAGGCCAACCGCTTTATCGCTTTATCCTTTCGGTTGAATAGCGAAATAAAATCACAGATTAATAAAATAGCAAATATTGTTGTGGCGGCGGGAAAAAATCCGGCCGCCATTGTGCTGTAGGGGGAAAAATTTGGTATGTGCACATTAGAAAAAGAGGTGCAGGTATTGCCAGGTATCGGAGAGAAGAGGGCTGCTTTGTTTCACCGATTGGGTATTAATACACTTCATGATATTTTGCATTTTTTCCCCCGGGATTATGAGGATTTTACACAGGCGATTCCTATTTCACAGGCTGCGTTGGGACAAATTGTTTGTGTTTTGGTGACAGTGACGGCATTGCCAACGGAGTCGTTTTCTCGGAAGGGTGTGCGTTTGTGTAAAGTATCCGCAGCAGATGAAAGCAGCACTTTAGAGGTCGTTTTTTTTAATAATCCCTATGCAGGGCGTTTGTTGAAAAAGGGAAAAAAGTATTATTTGCGTGGACGAATAGGCGGGACAAATTTCAAAAGAAATATAATTTCCCCTGAGTGTGTTTCTGCCGACGAAAATCCTGGATTGCGTCCTGTTTATGCAACGACGGCAGGCTTGACATCTCGGCTGATATCTACCACTGTGCGGGCAGCGCTCTCTTTTTGTGCCAAAAATCCGATACAGGATCCTCTTTCCACCCCATTGCGTGAAACCTATCGACTTTGTTCTTTATGTTATGT
>DOXU01000179.1:3507-9992 GCA_003518885.1 Oscillospiraceae bacterium | reverse complement strand
CATTAATAGTATGGGTGGACACACTTCAGAGGGATTAGCAATTTACAATTCTTTGAAAAATAATAAGGCGAAAATTATAACCTATGTGGATGGTTTTGCATGTTCGGCCGCTTCCGTTGCATTTATGGCCGGAGATGAACGGATAATGAATGAGGCTTCTATTCTAATAGTCCATAATACACTATTTGATGAAGTCTCTGGGAATGGTGCTCAGCTTAGACAGCGAGCAGACGAATTGGACAAGATTTCGCAAGTGGTAGAAAATGCTTACGCTCCTAAGGTCAATATTGATAAAGACGAATTGGCTAAATTGCTAGATGGGAAAAACCATGAGGGAACTATACTAAATCCAGAAGAAGCCTTAAAAATAGGACTCGCAACCTCCATCTATACAATGGAAAAAACTACGATGCCAGTCCAAAGTATGCAAAAGAAAATTTTTGAGCGAATTATGGCCAATCCACAAAGCTGTAACAATATTAAAGTTGACGAAAATAGAATAATCGACGGAATTGTTGAACGTCTTGGAAAACAATTCATCTCTAAAGTTCCCGATACCCATAAACCAGTCGAAGAAAACAAGCAGCAGAAATTCTTAAATGCTTTGGCAAACAGAAAGGACTAATTAATGCAAAACTTAGACGCATTTGAAAAAGACCGAAACGACATTTTGACAAAAATCGGGAAATCTGCAACAGATGGTGACCCAGAAAAATTTGAACAAGCTTTCAAAGAATTGGCAGAATACACCGAAAAGCGTGTTTTAAATGAAGCACACGAATTATTTAAAAAATCCGATGCGAATATCCTCGCTCAACGAGGAAAAAGGCCACTAACAAGTGAAGAATTTACTTACTGGCAAAAAGCCATTGTACAGGCACGCGACGATATTTCCAGTGGAAGGCCAAAGAACGCTGTTGTATTAATTGATGAAACTCTTCCTCTGACCACGATAGATTCCATTTTTGAAGATATTTCCACCAACCATCCTTTGCTCGATGCTGTTAACTTCCAAAATACCACAGTATTAACTCGATTTTTAACAGCCAAAAGTTCAGGCGTGGCAGGTTGGGGAGAACTGGGCAGCAAAATCAGTGATGAACTTGCAGGCGAATTTCAAAGCGTTGACCTCTCGCAGAAAAAGTTGACCGCGTTTATTCCTGTATCCAAGGACATGCTTGACCTGGGGCCAACTTGGTTAGATCAATTTGTTAGAACTGTATTGAGTGAGGCATTGGCCGCTGAATTGGAAGCTACTATCGTCAACGGCGACGGTAACGGTAAACCAGTTGGTATGAGTCGGAAATTGACTGGTGTAGTCGATGGAGTATATCCTCAAAAAGATGCTAGGGCCATTACAGCATTTGACACTGTCACATATGGGGCACTACTTTCCGATCTTTCTAAAACAGACAACGGCAATCGTCGTGCAATTACCTCAGTCTTGCTTGTTGTGAATCCAGAAGATTACTTTACAAAGATATTTCCATCTGTAACCCCTCGCACAATTGACGGCACATTCAACTATAATGTGTTTCCATTTCCCACTACAGTAGTGCAGTCTGCGGGCATTCCGGTTGGCCAAGCAGTTATTGGTCTTGGTGACAGGTATTTCATGGGACTGGGAACTGGAAAAGGAGGAAAAATTGAATACTCAGACGAATATAAATTTTTAGAAAATCTACGAGTTTATACAATTAAACTTTATGGTAATGGTCGTGCTTTAGATGAGAATGCATTCATTCTATTGGATATTTCTGGCCTGGTTCCATATGTTCCAAAAGTTGAGGTTGTAAATTCTGCGGAGGTTTCAGGCTCGTAAGGGTAATGTAAATGCTAAATGTCACGAATGATTTATTAAATGCAACAAAAAACTATATGAACATTACATGGGACGACCCGGACACCGATGCAAAGCTGACTGGTATTATCGCACGAGGAATGAATTATTTAAATCAAACTGCGGGTATCGATTTGGATTATACAAGCGAAAGTAAAGCACGTGAATTGCTCTTTGAGTATTGCCGGTATACAAACAGTAGCGCACTGGATGAGTTCCAAAATAATTATTTACATGAATTATTAGCGTTACAGATTCAAACGGAGATCATGGATAATGGTTCGTAGTACAGCGCAAACACAAAATGATGGCATCGTAAAAATCTATACAGTGGAAAACACAGCAGACCCGGGAGATATTCCCACGCCATCCCCTGTATTAAAAGAATTACTCAGATACCACGAACGTACCGTGGGAAATCAGCGTTATTATCAAGCGATGCAAGCCGGTGCGCGTGTTGATAGGGTAATAAGGTGTTTATTTAGGGGGAATATTAGCCCCCAAGATATTGCTGTTCTGAACGATGAAGAACAGTACCGCATCATGCTAATACAAAAGCCGGAATCGGTTATCCCGCCCGTTATGGACTTGACACTTGAAAGGATAACGCAAAAATATGAGTTCTCTTGAAAATTTGAAAAATGCGTTGCTGACCGTAACAACTAATGTGGGACACTTTCAGGCATTCAAGCAGGCCAATCAATACATTGTGTGGGGTGAAGATGGTGAAAACTCCAGCCATGCAGATAACCGGACAAGCTTACGTAAAATAACCGGTACAGTTGATTACTTTACCAAAAAACAAGATGACCCCTATGTAGAGGCCATTCAAATTGCATTATCTAAAGTAGATATACCAAATAAATTAAACTCTGTACAGTATGAGGAAGAAACGGGGTATATTCACTATGAGTTTGTATGGGTGGTATTAGTTTAATGGCTCGTATGTTGATTAAAGCCAGTGAAGCCTATACGCTTATGCTCTCGCGATTGCAAACCAATCAGGAGAAAATTGCAAAACAGGCTGTATATGCTGGCGCAAAAGTCGTGGCAGATAAAATAAAGCAAAACCTTGTGGCGCTACCAGAAGAAAATTTTAAACATTTAAAAAATGGCGAACAATTTTCAGGCTTGCCCAAAAGACATAAACTTGATCTGGTCCATTCATTTGGCATTGCAAAAATCTCTCTTGATAATCAAGGCAACTGGAATACCAAAATAGGATTTGATGGGTATGGAAGTATGCCGACCAAAAAATATCCTAATGGTTTACCCAATCAATTGCTAGCGAGATCTATAGAAAGCGGATCAAGTGTCCGTAAAAAGACACCATTTGTAAGACCGGGTTTGAACTCTTCAAAAGGTGAAGCAGAAAAGCAAATGGAACAAGTTATTAATGAAGCACTGCAAAAGCAAGAATAAAGGAGAAATATTACATATATGGGTAAAGAATTTGGTGAATTTGTAGGTGTAGATAGTGCTACGGTGGCACTTGTCACAGAAGATTCGGACGAAAACTACACAGCTGGACCTAATGAGTTTCTTGCACCCTCTGCGGAGATTTCTGCAGAGGTCAGTACAAACACAAAAACAACATATTACGATAATGTGCCAGGGTTTAACTATAACACCGAAGGTGTGACAACGATCACCGTTACTGTGTCTGGTGTTCCCGCGAAAACGGCAGCGAAAATCTTAGGGAAAAATTATGATGAAGAGTCTGGACGTGTACTTGACGATGGTGTTTTAAATCCTCCAGACATGGCATTGTCGTTCAGATTCAATAAAGGGCCAAGTGAATATAGATATTATCAATACATGAAAGGAAACTTTTCCGGTGGTACAGAGGATGCAGAAAGCAAGACGGACGATGTGAATGAACACACTTACGAATTGACTTATACGGCTGTTGTTACCACACACAAATGGGAAATTGACGGAAAAAACAAAGGCCTCAAGAGAATTTTCGCAGATACGGATGATGAAAACTTCCAACAGGAAGCAGCAGACGAATGGTTCTTTGCAGTGCAAACTCCAGACGGGCCTACAAAATCCGGATCATAAGGGAAAAACAAATGAAAACATTAACACTTAAATTGGGGAAAAAAATTTATACTGCTAGCTTAATTACCATGAGGCTCTCCCGCGAAGCCATGAAAATACAGGCAGATACAGTGGAACTCGCCACTAAAGCAAAAAAACTGCAAGATATGCAGCCAAGCCAACTGAATGAAGAAACACAAGAGTTAGACCCAGAATTTTTGCAAGACGCTCAAGAAGTTCTAAACAAGTTGGATGAGTTAAGCATAAGAAAATTGAACTTGATTTGTGAGACTTACAAAGAGAAATTTACCGTAGATGAATTAGAAAACAACCTAACTAAAGAAGAAGTAGACGAACAAGCTCAACAAATTTTTGCGGGCGTTACGGGAATTCTTTCAAAAAACTAAAAGGGGACGTCGCAAGCGTACAAAATCAATCGCCAGAACAAGTTATAATGGGGCTTTACAGGAAACTAGCTGAAAATTTATTTTTCAACCCTCACGATGTAGACGAAACAAGCTTAGAAACCTTGGTGGAATTTATAGCGTGGAAAGATCCCGATGTGCGTACAAAACACGGCAAAACTTACAAAAGAGCATCTGGCGTCCCCACTTGGCTTTAATCCGCTTATTTAATAGCACACCTATTATGGTGTGCTATTTTTTATTTAAAATAATGAGGTGAAATAATATAGCGTACGATATTGGGCCACGCATTTCACTTGCTGGAGAAAAGGAGTTTAATAGTGCACTAAATAGCATCAATCAAAACCTTAGAACTTTGCAGAGCGAAATGGCTCTTGTGGCCTCCGAATTTGATAAAAATGATAGAAGTCAGGCGGCTCTATCTGCTCAAAGTGGTGTTTTATCCCAAAGTATCGAAAACCAAGAATCTAAACTTGCATTGTTAAATGCACAATATGACAAGCAAAATACAAAGCTAGCATCTTTGGCCGCAGAATTGGCATCGGCTGGCACTGAATTTGGAGAAAATTCGGCAGAGGCAGCGCAAGCCCAAAACGCATACGATAGGCAAGCACAGTCCGTTTCTAAATTACAGCAAGCAATAAATACTACGTCTGGAAATTTAAATAACATGAAAAGCGCTATTTCCTCTAATGCTGCAGCCATGCAGCAGGAAGAAAGCGCAACCAGTAAATTAAATTCCTCAATTGCAACTCAGCAAACAAAATTGGATTCTTTGAAGTCTGCATACACCTCCACAGTTATTGAAGAAGGCAAAACCTCAACCAGCGCTCAGGAATTGGCCAAAGAAATAGAAACATTATCCTCCGATTTAGCCAAAAGTAAAACGCAGCTGGAAGACGCTAGTGGCGCAGCAGATAAGCTTGATAAGTCAATGGATTCAACCGAAAAAAGTGCAAACACTGCAGGCTCCGGCGGATTTACTGTCATGAAAGCCGCGTTAGGTAATCTAGTTTCCAATGGAATTCAAGGCGCAATATCCGGTATAGAGAATTTAGGCAAGAGCGCTGTTAGTTATAATGCCTCTATGCAAACCTATCAAACCGGGTTCGAGACCATGACAGGGAGTGCTTCAAAGGCCTCCCAGATCATGCAACAAATTAGCAGCATGGCGGCGGATACCCCATTTGAAATTCCAGAATTGGCCGATACAACTACACAATTAATGAATTATGGCTTTACAGCCGATCAAGCGATGAGCAGCATGTCCATGTTAGGGGATATTTCTCAAGGCAACGCGGATAAAATGGACAGCATCACTATGGCATATGGGCAAATGTCCAGTGCTGGTAAAGTACAACTTGAAGATGTCAAACAGATGATAGAGGCCGGATTTAACCCATTGCAGGAAATTTCTAAAAGTACCGGCGAAAGTATGCAAAGCTTATATAGTCGAATATCCAATGGTACCCTATCCGTAGATGAAATCACAGCGTCTATGAAGAGGTCAACCAGTGCGGGTGGACTATATTTCCAGTCTATGGACAAGCAATCTAAAACCTTAAGTGGTAGATTCGCGACACTGAAAGATGATATTACTAAAAAGTTTGGCGACGCATTAGGAGGCGCCACCGGCAAATTGGCCACAGAGGTACTACCAAATTTAGATAAGGCAATTCAAAGTATTGATACCAAAAGCCTTACCGATGGCATTACAAAAGCCGCTGAAGCGGCAGCGAATATTATTACATTCTTATCTCAACACGCCGGTGTAGTGCTTTCAACAGTAGCCGCCATTGGCGCAGCATTCCTCACATGGAAAATTACGGGAGTTGTCACCGGTATAGTCAGTGGAATTCAAAGTTTGATTACGAGTTTAAGAAGTGCAAAAACGGCACAGGAAGGGCTAAATGTCGCTGCTGAGGCAAATCCATGGGGGATATTAATTACTATTATTGTAACTCTTGCTACTTTATTTATCTCTCTATATAACAACTGCAAACCGTTTAGGAACTTTATTCAAAGCGTCGGAGGAATATTTCAAAAAATGGGTACGGAACTGCTTCCGGTTCTTCAACTTATCGGGAGCACAATTGCTTCCGTGTTCATGGGAGCTGTCACAGTTGTTCAAACCGTTTGGAGTGGAATCGTATTGTTTTTCCAGACAATATGGAATA
>DOXU01000179.1:0-3300 GCA_003518885.1 Oscillospiraceae bacterium | reverse complement strand
ATTTGTCATCCAAACAATATGGAGTGGCCTTGTACTATTTTTTCAAGGTATATGGAATGGCATTATGTTTGTATTCTCCGTAGTTGGTTCCTGGTTCGGCGCCATATTTCAAGGTGCTGTATTTGTTGTGCAAGCAGTATTTGGCGCAATTGTGTCATTTTTTCAAGGTATATGGAATGGCATTATGTTTGTATTCTCGGCAGTTGGGTCTTGGTTCCTATCCGTTTTCCAAGGAGCTGTATCACTCATACAAATGGTCTGGTCTGGAATTACAGGCTTCTTTTCTGGTATATGGGGTGGAATTGTTGGCGTATTTTCCGCTGTAGGCTCGTGGTTTTCTTCTGTTTTTGGCAGTGCCGTGAATGCTATACGCGCCGTTTGGAGTGGAATATCCGGCTTTTTTGCAGGCATTTGGAGTGGAATTACTGGAGTTTTTGGTGCTGTCAGTGGCTGGTTTTCATCCGTGTTTTCTGGAGCAGTTGGCGGCATCCGATCTGCTTGGTCTGGTGTGACAGGCTTCTTTTCCGGAATCAAAGAGGGCATAGCTAGCGCATTTTCTGGAATAGGTGACCGAATAAAAGAGACATTTACATCTGGGTTAAATTTCATTAAAGATTTACCTAAAGACGCCTTACAATGGGGAAAAGATATAGTGGATGGTATTGCTAATGGTATTAAAAATGCTGCAGGCGCAGTAGGGGAAGCGGTAAAAGGTGTCGCACAAGATATTAGAAGCTTTTTACATTTTTCTGAACCAGATGTTGGGCCATTAAAAGACTTTCACACCTGGATGCCTGATTTTATGGGAGGCATGGCAGAAGACATTCGCAAAAATCAATTTTTGATTGCGTCTGCTATGCAGTCGACTACTGATATGATGGCTGGTAACTTTTCTGGGCGCCAAAATTATGCAGAAAACAATATTATTCCTCAAGGAAATTCTAAAAACTTTGAAATCAATTTTCTTGGTGATGTACACATGGAAGATCAAGGCAATATGTCAACGACATTACAACAGGCACAATTTTTGACCAGTTTAACTTGATAGGGGAGAACTAAAATGAATATTACATCTATCCTTCTTGATGGGCTGGAACTAGCTGATAAAAAGGACTATTATTTTCATTTTTCGGGCACATGGGACTTTGAAAAAGATGTGACAACGAATGATACTTTTAATGATGGCTCTACATTTGTGCGCTCTAAAAATAAGCCCAAAACACTTTCACTTGAAGGCTTTATTCTTCGTGACGATGAAACATTACAGACAAAACTAAATGCCGTCTTATCTACAAATCGTATGAAGACCATCATTATAAATCGTCAATATCGAGCACAGGTTGAACTTACAAGCCGTGGGAGTTCGGCAGATGACAGCCGTTCCATAACTATCGCTCTTACGATGCCAGAACCATACTGGTATTCTCAAAAACCGGATTCTGTTGAATTGGGAACGACTTACAGCACAGGTGTTATTTTTGGGAATAATCATAATGTTGTTTTCGGGGAAAATCATGGTGTTATTTTTGGAACTTCGACGGGTGCAGCTGGTATCGTTACGAATTTGGGAAACGTGGACGCTTACCCTATTATTACGATTGTTGGAGAATGTTCCGGCATCCTCATAAAAAACGAAACAACGGGAGAAAGTATACAAATCAGTGCCACTTTAGAATTAGGTGATACATTAATCATCGATTGTTCCGCCGGAACAAATAGCACACGTGGCATTTACTTAAATGGAATATCTACACTTACAACTAAAACAACAGTTGGATGGATTCATTGTATACCGGGAAGAAACGCCTTTTCGTTTGCTCGCTACTCGTTGGAAAATAAAAAACATTGTACTGTACAATTACATTCAAGATGGATTTAAGGGGGTATGTTCGTGAGCACACATTTTCTGCGTGTGTTTAATCGAGATCATCAATTATTAGATGAGTTAGATAACTTTGATAATCTGACATATAGTTGGACGCTTGACGATTCTGATACACTAAACTTTCAATTGTCACTTTCTGATCCCAAACGCACAACGGAAAATCTACAATATTTTAATCATATAGAAATTGTGGACAATTCCTCTGGGATAACGGTTTGGGGAGGTATTGTTGCTGGGCATGATTTTAATGACCCAAACGAAAAAATAAATTGTTTGTCCTATGATGCATTACTCAAATATCGTCGCTTTCGTGCTAAAACCTATGATTCATTTGATTATGGAAACCTTAGCGCTGAATTGATAAGCGATCTAAACAGGACTAGCCCAACGGGCGTTATAATTGGAAATATCGCGGCCGGTTCCTTAAAAACGACCTTTACTACAAAAAATACCGACATGGCATTAAGCACCATAAAGAGCTTATTTGATGATACAAATTATGATTGGGATATTGATGAAAATCGTATGTTCAACTTCTATTTGAGAAAGGGCAACGATAAACCATTGTATTCTCTTACCTATGGCGGGGAAGCTGATAACATTATTTCTGCGCCGGAACGGGCGGAGGACGTTATGAGTATGGCAAACTCTGTATATACGGAAATCCTTGATAGTGATAACAACATAAAATTGTCTAGCTTAGCACAGGATTTCACTTCACAATCCATTTTTGGATTAGTAGAAGGCACAGTTTCGGGGAGCAACACAAACGATGCAACGCAAAGCGACTTGGACATAAAAACTAATGCTGGGTTGCAAGACACAAACTGGCCGGCTGATAGCTTCACAGTAAAAATCAAAGATTCTACGCTTTGCCCATTTGATGATATTACCGTTGGGGATGCGGTAACGGTGAATCTGATTCCCTATGATAATTTCTCGGCATTAATGCGAATTTTAAAAATGGAACATGATGAGAAAACAGGAACACGTAGTATCACATTTGGCACCACTATTTTCAGATCACAGCCTCCCGTCAAAAAATTATATAAAAATTGGAGGATGAATAATTGGCAATAACAACAAACTTTTTTAACGACGGAACAACCGTTTATCAGGCAGAGGACTTTATCAGGCCATGGAACACCTTACTTAGTCCGGGCGTTTTTGGTGATTCCGGGTTTAAAATTGGGGCCACTTCCCCGGCTTCTTTAGCTGTCCAAGTGACCGATGGAAAAGCCATAAACGGCGGATATTTTGTGGCGTCCGACGCTGTGGAAACGGTAGAAATCACGGCCAATACCAGCGGGTACAATCGCCTTGATATTATTGTTATTGAGATTGACACCACAAACATGAAGACCGTTCTCAAAGACGTGCAGGGGGTCCCGTCCTCCTCCCCAACAGCGCCTAAT
>DOXU01000139.1 GCA_003518885.1 Oscillospiraceae bacterium | reverse complement strand
ACATTAACACGTTGGTTAATGCAGTGGGCGCCTAGCACAGACATCTAGTTAGATGAAAATGATTACCACACTGCCGGGTAATTGCTACCTTGCCTATAATATACTATTATGGTGTAGGTATGTCAATACTTCTTATAGGCTTTTTTGAACGGAATTTAAAAATAAAGGCAGAAGATATTCTAATGCACGCATATGAACAAGTAGGGGCATCATAAAGTAGGGGCGGGGGCCTATTGTTTTTCTGGGGAGGAAAAAGGATGCCGCACTTTAAACGTCGATACCGTTTTTCAAGAAAAGCCCGTTTTTGGATAAAAGTTTGTGTTGTCTGTTTGCTGTTTTTATTGGCCTATATCATTTTCTGTGTTCAAGTTACCCCGGCCGTTAAATCCTATATGGAATATAAAGCACATAGTGTTGCAGTCAATGAACTGAACACAGCGGTAGGGAAAGCTCTAAAAAGCGAAAACGTAAATTACGATAAGCTCATGAACTATCAAAAGGATGCGAATGGGCAGATTATCGCTGTGCAAGCAAATTCATCTGCGATTAATACGTTGAAGTATGAGATCACGCAGGCAGTGTTGGATGGCTTATCTCAACTGGAGGATAGCAATATGAAAATCCCCATGGGGGATATTTTTGGCGGTCCATTATTTCCAGGACGAGGTCCCAATTTAATTTTGCGTTTTTCGCCTGTAGAAGATGCGGATTCCTCCATCAGTAGCCAATTTACAGCTGCTGGTATTAATCAAACGAAACAGGATATTTATTTGACAGCAAAGGCAGATATAACGGCGTTATTGTCTGCTAATCAAGTTAAAGTTCATGTGGAAAATAAATTTTTAGTTGCTGAAAGTGTTCTTGTTGGTACCGTGCCTGATCAGTATTTTAATATGACGGGTGGTACAGCCAATGATGCCATTACTTATGGAAATTTTGGAACGGGGTCATCCTCTAATAGTGCAACAAGAAAGAAGTAAGAGGCATCCTAAAAATTATTTTAATTTATTTTGATCGAATTGATCTAAAAAATGTTTGGCGGAAGCGGCTACTGTTTTTAAACAGGCAGGATCGAATGGCGTTTTTAGACCGACTTGCTTAATCAGGCCGGTAAATGTGTCTTTTCCACCCAGTTTGCAAAGTTTCAAGTAACGCTTCCATGCGGATGAGCGATCCTCTTGCATGAGTGCCCAGAATTCCAATGCACAAGTCTGTGCCAGACAATAATCAATATAGTAGAACGGGGATTCATAAATATGGCTTTGCCGTTGCCAACGGCCACCTTCGCTGAAAAAGCCATCATGATCATAGTCGGTGCCAGGAAGATAAACCTCCTCCAACGCAAGCCAGGCCTGCCGCCGTTCCTTGGGGCTCATCTCAGGATGTTCATAGACGATGTGCTGAAATTCATCCACAGCGCAACCATAGGGGAGGAAAAGGAGAGCACTGCAAAGATGCATATACCGATAACGATCAGCTTCTTTTCCAAAAAACAAATCCATCCACGGCCAGGTAAAGAATTCCATAGACATTGAATGAATTTCACAGGATTCAAGAGTAGGGGAGCGGTATTCAGGAGGAAAGTTGTCTTTGGAAAGATAAGCTTGAAAGGCGTGACCGGCCTCATGTGTAAGAGTTGAGATGTCATCGGATGTACCGTTGAAGTTAGCGAAGATGAAAGGAGATTTATAATCCGGCAATTCTGTGCAATATCCACCGGAGGCCTTTCCTTTTCTACCCAAAGCATCGAATAAGGCATTTTTTAGAAGAAAGTCAAAAAATTCTCCTGTTTCGGGTGAAAGTGCATGGTACATTTCCTGTCCATGTTTGAAAATTTCTTCGGGTGTGCCTTGTGGTTTTGGATTGCCGGATGGATAAAAAAGAGCTTCATCATAAAAATATAAGGTAGAAATACCAAGTCGCGCTCTTTGCATACGACGTAAGTCATTGGCGATGGGTACGATTTCCGTTTTGACGAGTTGACGAAAAGCGGCAACTTGATCTCGCGTATAACTATTGCGTGTCATGCGCAAATAGCCAAGGGGAACGTAGTGAGGAAACCCCAATGCTTTTGCCTGTCTGTCACGTACATGGACTAATTGATCGTACAGATTATCCAATTCTTCCTGGTGTGAGCGGAAAAATGCAGAGCGCTTATTTAATGCGTCTTTCCGTATAGAGCGATCTGCCGATTCAAGATAAGCACCGAGTTGTGATAAATTTAAAATTTTTCCATCAAATTGAATTTGTGCCGAAGCAATCAATTTTTGATATTGTGTGCATAAGCGATTTTCCTCGGCCATATCTTCCATGATTTTGGAATCAAAAGAGCGCAGGGAGATAGAAATATTGGTAAAAAGTAGAGAGCCCCATGTCTTTTCCAGTTCCGCACGGTAAGGTGAGTCGTTCAGTGCCTGATAGAAGCGATGATTTAATTCCTCAAATTTTGGATTGGTTTCATCATAATAGTCATTTTCAGCGGAATAAAAAGCATCTTGCGTGTTAACGGTATGCCGAATATAGCATAGGCTCGTCATTGTTTCAAAGGTATCCCGTAATTTGAAAATATTTTTGGCAGCCTCTATTTGTTTTTTGGCGGAATTGGCGGCGGTTAATTCGTTTAAAGCCTTTTCAAAATCCGCACGATAGTGGTCATATTCTACACGTTGGTAGGGCATTTCATCAAATCGCATGTGTTTGGCCCCTTTCTCATAGACAGTTTGTTTCTGATTGAGTTTATTCTATTACACCTGTCATGCTTTTTCAAATTTTCTCTGCTGTTATTGATCGGGAAGAGGAAAGTTTTCCGTCTCACCCCTACACGTTTTGTACAAAAAATGGTATACTAACAACCGATAGAACACAGATGGAGGAATGGTATTGGATGTGATCGCGCGCGCCAAACAACTGCGTGAGTTGCTGACTAGACACAATTATTTATATTATGTCTTGGATGCACCAAAAATAGAAGATTTTGAGTATGACAAAATGTTGCGCGAGCTGGAAATTATTGAGGATAAGCATCCAGAGCTTATTACACCCGATTCCCCGACCCAGCGAGTAGGAGGAAAAGCGCTAACCCAGTTTTCACCAGTACATCACGATGTCCCCATGGAAAGCTTACAAGATGTGTTTTCTACTGATGAGGTGCGTGCTTTTGATCAAAAAATGCACGAGATACTATCGGAAGTACAATACTCTGTAGAACCTAAGATTGATGGCCTCTCCGTGTCTCTTGAATATCGTGATGGCCTATTTGTCCGCGGCTCTACTCGGGGTGATGGCCTGACGGGTGAGGATATCACGGCCAATTTGCGTACGGTTCGTTCCATCCCCCTTCGGCTACGTGATCCATTCCCCTATTTGGAAGTCCGGGGGGAAGTTTTCATGCCAATTTCTCATTTTGAAAAATTGACACGTGAACAGGAATTGCATGAAGAAAAACCATTTAAGAATCCTCGTAATGCGGCGGCCGGTTCTTTGCGACAGAAGAATCCCCAAATTACTTCAACAAGAGGATTGGATATTTTTATTTTTAATATTCAACGCATAGAAGGAAAAACAATCTCTAGCCATCTGGAAGGGTACTCTTTATTAGAAAAGCTTGGTTTTAAAGTGGTGCGTCATTTAGCGTGTCACACTCCAGAGGAGATTGTACAAGAAATTCGGCGTATTGGAGATAGCAGGGGGAATTTGCCCTATGGAATTGATGGTACGGTTATCAAGATAGATAGTTTAGCTTCTCGGAGACTTTTGGGTAGCACAGCTAAATATCCGCGCTGGGCAATTGCGTTCAAATTTCCGCCAGAGGAAAAGAAAACAAAATTGGTGAAAGTGGATATTAATGTGGGGCGAACAGGAGCCTTAACACCAATAGCCAATCTTGAACCGGTTTTAGTTGCCGGCAGTACGGTTTCCCGTGCCACTTTACACAATGAGGATTTTATCCGTGAAAAAGGGATTTGTGTTGGCGACATCGTTGTGGTTCGGAAGGCCGGAGATATTATTCCAGAAATTGTCGAAGTTGTTTCTCACAATGGGGGAGAGCCCTACCAAATGCCCAAGGAGTGCCCATCTTGTGGATCACCTGTGGCACGTGAGGAAGATGAAGCCGTTTTACGTTGCCAAAATCCGGATTGTCCAGCACAATTGCTAAGGCATCTCATCCATTTTTCATCACGGGATGCGATGGATATTGATGGCTTGGGACCAGCGCTAGTTGAATCTTTGGTAGAGGAAAACCTTGTTCACTCCATTGCAGATATTTACACGTTGAAAGCAGATGACGTTGCTGCTCTAAAACGGATGGGGAAGAAATCTGCAGAAAATTTGATTGCAGCAATTGAAAAATCAAAGGAAGCGGGACTTGGGCGATTGTTGTTTGCACTGGGAATTCGCCAGGTTGGTAAAAAGGCTGCTAGTGCAATTGCGGAATATTTTCAGTCGATTGATCGCCTTTTTACCGTTACGAAAGAAGAACTTTGTGCAATTGAAGATATTGGCAGTATTATTGCAGAAAATTTGGTTCTCTTTTTTTCGCTGGAGAGTACAGCTAGCTTAGTGGAAAAACTCCGCGTAGAGGGGCTAAATCTTTTTGCCCACGAGCGACAAACAGGAGAGCAGTTAGTGGGGAAGACATTCGTTTTGACTGGATCCCTTTCTCAATTTACTCGAGAAGAAGCAGCAAAGCAAATTGAGGCGCTGGGCGGAAAAGTTTCCGGTAGTGTATCGAAGAAAACTGCTTATGTTGTGGCTGGCGAAAAGGCCGGATCCAAATTAGACAAGGCGCAATCATTGGGTGTGCCTATTTTATCAGAGACAGAGTTTAGAGCTTTATTAAAATTGGAGGATAAAACAGACAATGGAACAGATTGATGTAATGCATTTGGCAAAATTAGCACGTTTACGTTTTGATGATGCGGCGGCGGCCAAAATGGGACAAGACATGCAGAAGATTGTTGGTATGGTAGCTGATTTACCGGATTTCACTGAAACCCGTTTGCCGTTGGATATTCATGATCGGATGGAACTACGTAGAGATGAACAGGGTAAATCACTCTCTCGTGAAGAAGTACTGGCAAACGCGCCACAAACGGAAGCGGGATGCGTTGTCGTACCTAAAATCATGGAATAATGGGAGGATAGTTATCAATGGAGCTATACGAAAATACAGCAAGTGATTTGCATAAACTCTTTTTAGAGAAAAAGGTAAGTGCTGTTGAAATTACGTCTTCGTGCGCAGAACATGCAGATGCAGTAGAAGAT
>DOXU01000274.1 GCA_003518885.1 Oscillospiraceae bacterium | reverse complement strand
ATTTTAGATCTCATAAAGCGTTATCCGGATCAAACAATCGGAATTGCTTCTCATGGTTGTGCTATTCGGAATTTTCTTTGTCGGGCACACGGTTGGCCAATCGAACGGCTGAATGATGGCTCATGGTGTGATAACACCGCAGTTAGTCTTTTAGAAATTAATGAGGCCGGCCAGATCTCTATCAAAATGGAAAATGATATTTCGCATCTAGATCCGCAACTTTCCACATTCGCTTCGCAAGATTGGTGGGAACAGGACGCACGCGGATGAAAGTTATGGCAGTAGATTATGGAGATGCCCGGACAGGTATTGCACTCTCTGACCCATCCGGATTCTTAGCGAGTCCTGTATGCGTAATTCACGAAACGGATGAAAAGAGAATTTTGTCCAAAACTGCTGAGCAGGTGAAGAATCTTTGTGCTGAACGTGTAGTTGTTGGGTTGCCTAAAAATATGAATGGTACGTTAGGGCCTCGCGCGGAAAAAGCGCAGGTTTTTGCGGAGGCGTTGCAAGAAATATGCGGTGTACAAGTGGATCTCTTCGATGAGAGGCGAACCACAATTGCTGCACAAGTGTACTTTAATGCGACAAATGTTCGAGGAAAAAAGAGAAAAGAAAAAATTGATGCTGCTGCTGCCATGATTATCTTGCAAGATTATTTAGATGCACATCAAGGAAAATGAAAACTGGGAATTTGGCGGAAGGAAATTATGTCGAAATCGTCGAAAAAGAAGAGGTCAGATGGAAGAATTCCACCGGATTTCCTGGAACTGTTGAAAAAACAGTTCGGGATGGAGATTGCAGCATCCTATCGAGATGCACTTTCTATTCCGCCAAAACAAGGCTTGCGCATTAATCTGCTGAAAACTGAAGACGTCGCCGCTTTTGCTGAGAAGGCGGCGTTTTCGCTTCTCCCCCTTCCTTTTGCACAAGAAGGCTTTTATTTAAAAGAAGGCATGGCCAATGGTCGTCATCCCTGGCATCATGCAGGCTTGTATTATTTACAAGAACCATCAGCTATGTCTGCAGTGACAGCTCTCTGTCCACGGTCGGGTCAAAAAATTTTGGATATGTGTGCTGCACCCGGCGGGAAATCCACACAGATTGCCTCGCGCTTAAAAGGAAAAGGATTATTGGTTTCGAATGAAATCATGCCGGCACGCGCGAAGGCTTTGCGTTCCAATATAGAGCGTTTTGGCGTACGGAATGCCTATGTGTTCAATGAGAAAACGGAGCGAATAGCCGCGGCCTTTCCAGAATTTTTTGATTCCGTTTTGGTAGACGCGCCTTGTTCAGGTGAAGGCATGTTTCGCCGTGAACCAGCCGCAGCCGCACAGTGGACGCCATCCCTTCCCTTGTCATGTGCAAAACGCCAACTTGCGATTTTGGAGAATGCGGCCAAGACGGTACGATCGGGAGGGACATTGGTTTACTCCACTTGTACTTTTGCACCAGAAGAGAACGAGCAAGTCATTGCTGCCTTTTTGGGAGAGCACCCTCTGTTTTCGTTGGAACCCATTGCTGCTGAATTTGGTCGCCCTGCTTTCTTGAAATTTGCAAATGGCTGTGCTGATATGACGTTAGCACGCCGTATTTTCCCACAAGATGGCGGCGAAGG
The DNA here is from genome assembly GCA_003518885.1 of Oscillospiraceae bacterium. Classification (GTDB taxonomy): domain Bacteria; phylum Bacillota; class Clostridia; order Oscillospirales; family Ethanoligenentaceae; genus Ethanoligenens. The sequence goes on along the minus strand of DOXU01000274.1, from coordinate 1,895 downwards.
TCACTTTGTAGCTCGTTTGCATAAGGCTGGATTGGCCAATGAAATGCCGGGAATCAATGAGAAGCACGTGATGAGTGCAGAAGGATCCTTATTTTCTGGGTTTTTTGCAGAGCAGTTCGATGAGGCATGCTACGGATTGCCCTATCGAGTAGAAGATCGAATTTTTATTCTTCCATCGGTTGCGTTGCCATCTGCCGCGCATCAATTGCATTCACTTTGCTCTGGTGTTTTTGCTGGACGAATTAAAAATAAACGGTTTGAGCCCACTCATGCACTCTATTTGGCGGCTGTGGGGAAAAGCTGCAAACGACAGTTGAATTTCCCCCTGCAAGATTCTCATTTATTGGCTTATTTGCACGGCGAACAAATTGAAGCAAATTTGCCCAATGGATATGCCGCTGTTTTGGCGGATGGGTATCCAGTTGGATTTGGAAAGTGTTCTAATGGGGCGTTAAAAAATCATTATCCTCGCGCTTTGCGGAACCTGTGAACAGGCGGTTATTTTCGCTTCTTGCGCGGCAGTGTGCCAGTGTGGTAAAATAAAAGGTGTTTTTATCTAAATGTTCCGCGAAAATAGCGTAATAATTAGGCAGTATCCAGTATTTGCGTTGATTTAAAAACGGATAACGGAAGGAGAATTCCAATGTCGGGTCACTCGAAATGGAAAAATATTATGCATAAAAAGGAGAAGAGCGATGCGCAGCGCGCAAAGATCTTCACCAAAATCGGCAGAGAAATTGCGGTAGTCGTTAAACAGGGTGGCCCAGACCCATCCTCCAATTCTAAGCTATATGAACTGATTGCCAAAGCAAAAGCCAACAATGTGCCAAATGACAATATTGATCGTATTATCAAGAAGGCAGCTGGCGGCCAGGAAAAAGATGATTACGAGGATATCGTCTATGAGGGTTATGGTCCTTGCGGTGTGGCGGTTGTTGTTGTTACTTTAACGGATAATCGTAATCGTACGGCTGGTGATTTGCGCCATTATTTTGATAAATTCGGTGGAAATCTGGGACAGACAGGCAGCGTTGGCTGGATGTTTGATGAGCGAGGCGTTATCGTAGCGGAGAAAGCCAGTATTGACGAAGACCAGCTAATTGATGATGCTTTAGAAGCCGGGGCGGTGGATGTTCAATCCGATGAAGAGGTTTTTGAGATCTTTACAGAACCATTAGATGTCTTTAAAGTGCGTAAAGCATTGGAAGAGAAAAAATATACATTTTTATCTTCCGAAGCGGAGCGAATTCCTTCAAATTATGTCCATATTGATAGCAAAGACGATGGCGAAAAAATGCAAAACTTGTTGGATATGTTAGAGGACGATGATGATGTTCAGAGTGTCTGGCATAACTGGGAAAATGAAGACGAAGCGTGATCTTGTAATAGATTTATTTTAAAACTATATTTTAAGAAAAGTCCTTTAATATGTATGATGGTGTGCATATTAGAGGACTTTTTTAACAGAAAGTATTCGAATTTTTTAAAATCCGGGGAAATTAGAGACGAATTTTTGCTCCATTAGGGGGAAATTCAACCTTATCTGCGAGATACCACGATAAAATGGTGTATAATGCAGGAAATCGGCATTATTTTGTAGAGATATTGGTTTTTGGTCGATTTATAGTTTGCAGATAGAAATATCACACTTGAAATATAATGTAATATATCTTATAATATTTGATGTTGATTGAAATATCAACGTAAGTGATAAATCAGATTTATTGCGATAATTATTTATTTAATCCATTCCTTTATGGTGACATTAAACTGAAAAGCTAAATGTGGCACGGCTAACTGTGCAAAGGCCTCCTAGAGGGGCACAAATGGATTTTACAATAAAAGTAACGATTATAATGTTGGCAAGAAAGAGTTCGTATTCATTCTGTGCTTAG
>DOXU01000228.1 GCA_003518885.1 Oscillospiraceae bacterium | reverse complement strand
TTTGTTGATGAAGAGGAGGACTGACTGTATGGCTTCTTCTGATTGATGACCGGGGGCGATGCTCCGGCGGCAAGAGTTGTTGGACGCTGATGTAATCGACGAACAAACCTCGCAGGACCCCATTGGAAGCCTAAACACAGACATGGCCACCAAGGTAGACGGGTACGGCGCTTTTCTTGCTGAGCTCAAAACAGAGGCCGCCGGATATGATCATGAGATCAAGCGTTTGCAAGACCGCAAAGCTCATTGTAAAACAAAGGCGGAACGCTTAAAGGCAAACATGCTGGACTCCCTGCAGGCTGTCGGGCTGCCAAAAGTAAAAGGCAAGCTTTTTACCGCCTCTCTTGCTAAAAACCCGGCAAGCGTCGCTATTACGAATGAGAAGGCCCTTCCTGTTGAATATCTTATCCCACAGCCTTCTAAACCGGATAAAACTGCGATTAAAGAAGCATTAAAAAATGGGACAAGCATCCCCGGCGCAACGCTAAGCCAATCGGAAGGGGTGCGGTTTAGATGAATGAAAAGTTGAATGTTTGGCAAAAGCTAAGCCTCGCCAGGGACAAGCTTCAAACTTTAAACTTAAAAAAAAGCGGACACAATGAGTATACAAAATTTTATTACTTTGAGTTATCTGATTTTTTACCAAGTATTATTAAAATTTTAAAAGAGCTTTCAATGGTATCACTTGTATCTTTCACTACAGAAGTGGCCAGTTTGACGATTATAAACACAGAAAACACCAATGAAAAAATTGTCTTTACAAGTCCTATGTCCTCATCCAACTTGAAAGGCTGCCATGAAGTCCAAAATCTGGGGTCAACTGAAACATACGAACGACGATATTTATACATGATGGCTTTTGAAATTGTCGAAAGTGATGCTTTGGATGCCACTCTTGGAAAAGAAAAGCAAGGCATTCCAGCGGCTCCACCAAAGGCGAAAAAAGTAGTCAAGCCTTCCCCTAAAGCACGCGTATATAATGCGCTGGTTAAAAAGTTCGGCAAAGAAAAAGCAGAACCAATGCTTTACACTGTTTCCGGGTACAAGTCGCCAAAGGATATTCCAGACGAAAAATGTGAGGAAATTATCAAGACCATTGCTATTTGGGAAGAGCCTAGCAAAGAAAATAAAGGCCACTCCGCAGAGCATAAAGACTTTATCGAAATTGCGGAATGATTGGCTACATAACGGGGTTTGATGGTAAATCTTTAACCATTAAAGTCCCTTTTACCGATGGGGAATTATTACAACGACAAGGAGTTACACAAGCAGAGATCCGACTTGATGACGGACGAACAATTAGCGCTGAACAGCGGCGAAAGGCTTGGGTACTCATTGGGGATATATCCAATTGGTGCGGGTTCTTACCTGAAGACGTGAATGGCTGGATGAAATACTATTTTATCTTAGATAAGGATATGCCCTATATCAGCCTTTCCAATTGCTCCATGTCGTTAGCAAGCCAATACATTGACTATTTAGTTGCGTTCTGTGTGGACAACAGTGTCCCATGCCGTAAGCGTCTCATTGATATGGCGGAAGATCCTAATAAATTTCTTTACCATTCTTTGATCAATCGAAGTTGCGCCATTTGTGGCGAGCACGCGGAACTCCACCACGCAGAGGGCTCTAAGGTTGGTATGGGACGCAATCGATTAGAGATCCCCCATATTGGATTAGAGGCTTACGCCTTATGCAGGGGTCACCACACAGAGGCCCACCAAGTTCCCCAATATGAATTTAATGCAAAGTATCATCTTTTTCCCATCAAGATCGATCACAGAATAGCAGAAGCGTACACACTGAAAGAAGAGGTTTAAGCCATGTTAAATGTTGTTGCCCTAAACGGCCGACTTGTTGCCGACCCTGAGTTAAAGAGCACCGGTAGTGATATCTCCGTCACTTCCTTTTGTCTTGCTGTAGATCGCAGCTACCAAAGGCAAGGTGAAGACAGGCAAAGCGATTTTATCAACGTTGTTTGTTGGCGCAAAACCGCGGAATTTGTCTGTGATTACTTTCATAAAGGGCAGCTTGTTGCCGTGGAAGGTTCCTTGCAAACCAGAAAATATACGGATCGTAATGGCAACAATCGGACAGCGACCGAGGTTGTTGCCAATACCGTTCATTTTGCCGAATCCAAGAAAAGCAGTGATCAAAATTTCCGTGTGGAAACGGCTAAAACAAATAAGACAGAGGATTTTGTTGAAGTGACCGGCGAGGAAGACTTGCCGTTCTAAGGAGGAAACATCGTGTCGAATTGGTTGGAAGGTCACACTGATTTACCTGATCATCCTAAACTCCTTTATTGTGCTTCTTTATTAAAAGTTGATCCGGACTTGTTAGTCGGAAAACTGTATCGTCTCTGGTCGTGGGCAATAAACAACCGAGAGAGTGGCCGATTTCTTTCTTGCGAACTTCCCCTCATTGCGGAAAAGATGCGCTGGAAGAAAAGAGCTTCCTCTTTGATTGATGCACTATGCGCCGTTGCCCCAGGTGAACAAGCGGGTTGGCTGGTCAAAATTGCTGATGGCTATGCGATATATAACTGGGAGAAGTACAG
>DOXU01000191.1 GCA_003518885.1 Oscillospiraceae bacterium | reverse complement strand
CCGAGCGGTGATTAGGTATTTAGTCCGTTCGTCAGACAAATTGTTCAATGTCTGGACTGCCAGAGTTTTGAACATCAGAATCGCCCTATAGGGAGGACGACCGCCTTATGCTGCCAGCCGCATAGGCAAGGCCTTGTCCAGATTAGGTCGTGCCACCTCAAATTTACTGTCTGAGAAAATGCTTTTTATCTGCCAACGGCAAGACAGAAGTTTAAAGTTTTATGCGGTGTTTGATTGCCTGATGATTTCCGCGATCTAATTTCTCATGGAAGCGAGTACGGGCCACAGTTTATTGCTAGCATAGCTACCATGGGAATCGGACCGGCCAATATCGTCTATAATATGCGCTGATTCATTCTTTCGAAGCGGATTAACAGCACTGTGTGACAGTTCAGGACATGTAATCATCGGCTAACACGTAACAAGCCTAAAAAGTTACGGCGCCTTGATTCGGTCATGACATGATCGTTCTGTCGTCTGATCCAAACATCGTGCCACGAAGGGCGCGGATAAGGAAGGCTGCATAACCTATTTGATGAACATCAGTCTGTGCGCTATAGGGCAGCGATACTTGATCAACGCAAGGGGAGGAAAGATGTCCAACAGTTATCTTGGCGCCCGGTTTTTACGTCTTTATCATTGTAGAGCTTTCTTCTCGTGAAAAACAGTACTCACAAAAGCGCATTTTCCCGTATTATAAGTAATACAAGCATTATTGCATTTGGTCGTCTGATAAATGCCATATGCAGTTTCATTTATATTCCATGGACTGTAAAAACAATCGGATTGGATGCTTTTGGGCAGCTTCTGCTTATTACGAGCTACGTCATGTTGATCTCGGATATTACGCATCTTCATTCTTGGCAGCCTTTGCTACATTTTGGCACGGTTTCTTTCCATGAAAGGAAACACCGACATTTTCATCAGATTCTGGCTTTCTGCATGCGATCGGATCTGATCAGTGGCCTGTTCGGGATGATTGTGGGAATTGCGGGAATCATGCTGTTCAGCCATGCTATGGGGTGGCCTGACAGTATCTGTAGTGTCGCTGAACTGTGCACTGTATTCATTTTGTTTATGAATAGAGGATGGCCCGTTGGAGTAATGCGCCTTCTTAATAAATTTAAAATGGCAACAATAGTTGAGATGGTTGGTTCCATTACACGTACTGTAGGAACATTTATTGGTTATGTATTTAGGGAAGATCTAGTCTTTTTTCTTTTGGTCTGGTGTGCAACACAATTTGTTCTATTTTTGCTATATAATGGTGTTGCATTCTGGCTTGTGCGAAAAAATGTGGAAAGACGTTTTCCTTGGCGGGAATTCTTTTTGCCAACAGTAAAAATTCCAGGAATATGGAAGCTAACGATCGGCACAAGTACGAGTAGGATACTCGATTCATTTTCAAAACAGATTTCCACTCTGCTGATCGGCGCATGGATTGGCGCATCAGATGCTGCCATCTTTAGGGTCGCATCGCAGATTACTAATGCATTATCCAAGCCTGCCGGCATGCTGATCCCTTCCCTGTACCCTGAGTTTATTCGCTTCAGGGATGAGCAGGACTGGAAAGGTTTACGCCATACAATGATGCGCATCTTCAGAACGATTGCACTCCTCGGCATTGCGGTCCTTCTCATATCTCTGAGCGCCGGCAATGCGATCCTCGATTACATGCTTCACTATCACTCCTATTACGGTGGGGTACTGGTTAGTATACTGGCTATCAGTGTGCTTATTGACATTACAATCGTTCCTCTGGAACCTTTCCTGACCGTCATGGGAAAGGTTCCGACCATTCTCCGTGCTAAAATTTTCACACTTCTGATTTATATGCCGGTTCTTTTTATTTTTACCAAACAGTGGGGAATCTGGGGTGCTGCTTCTGCTTCGGTAGTGGCTTCCGTAATCATGTTTGTTTGGTGTTCCGCACGCGCTCTTCAGGTGTTTTCTCACGTGTATCGTTGTTCCCGTTCAGACATATGATATCAATAGCAGCACCATATGGACTAAAGAAATTACTGGTGAAGATTCATTGTCAGGAAATAAGATTCGGGGAATCCGGGTGTTGAATATGAGGTTCCCCTAATTGACCATGGCGTAATATGAAAGTCCCTGCCTGCATGTTATGGTAAGTTCAAGAAATATTTTCTACACTCCTGTATTGAGTAGCCAAGATGACCGTCAAAATTGCATTTGTTTATATTGCCGAGCCATATCAATGTTATCATGCGGCTTCCGTGGCCAGTGCCTTGAGTGCATTGCCTGATTATTCAGTAACAGAGTATTATAGCTTTTCTGAGAGTGCTGAACATCTTCAACACATCAAAGCACTTTTTGGGAGTGATGATTCTTTATCGATCAGGCCATTTCAGAAGTCAGTATTTACAAAAATTCTGCATGTTAGTCGGCGTCTGGATCGGGAGAAGAGTTATGTTTTTAGAGAAAATATTGAAGAACTCAATAGTTATGATGCAATTATTGCAACTGAAAATACTGCAGCTTTCTTAAAACAACAGGGGCTGAAAAAACCGAAACTTATTTTAATCCAACATGGTGCAGGAGATCGGAAAGTCAGAAATGAGTATATGGTCAAGTATTTTGATTTTGTGCTTTTTCCTGGACCGAAAATAAGAAAATATTTTTTAAAAGAAGGTTTTACGACTGAAGAAAAATCGACATCCATAGGGTACCCCAAATTTGATATATTCAATGCCATCATGGCAGAAGAGTTTTCTATTTTTCCAAAAGACAAACCTATCGTCCTTTATAATCCTCATTACAAAAAATCTCAGACATCATATTATAAATGGAAAAATTTCATTATAGACTCGTTTGAAAAGCAGGATTATTATAACCTTGTTATTTCCCCTCATGTGAAAATGTTTCATGAGGGTTATTTTGTTAATGAGTTTTTACTTAAAATGAAAAATTCAAATAATGTTTATATCGACACAGGTTCAATAAATTCTGTTAACATGACATATACTTCAAATGCTTCCATTTATGTTGGTGATGTAAGCAGTCAGGTTTACGAATTTATTATTGAACCACGACCCTGCGTTTTTTTGAATCCCCATAAGATCAAGTGGCAGGGAAACCCTTATTTCAAACATTGGGAATTTGGAGAAGTTGTGGAAGATAGACATGACATAATGCCGGCAATCAGGAGAGCAAAGGAACGGCATTATCTATATCTGGATGCACAGAAAGAAATGATCAGAGAAACATTTGGCACCATGCCTTTGTTGGGAGCATCACAAAGAGCAGTTACGGCCATCGTTAACTACCTTAATAACATAGCATGAAACTATGTAGTTGACGTGCTTTCCTTTTTGTATTCACTCAAAAGGAGAGTTCCTGTTTTTTATGACTTGAGGTTGATGGGATGACAAGTGTCTCGGGGGCATGCCCCCGAG
>DOXU01000013.1 GCA_003518885.1 Oscillospiraceae bacterium | reverse complement strand
CTCCTCTTTTTAATGGTCGGCAAACAGCTCGCCTTCGCGCGATTCTACAATTTGTCCCTGCACAAAGGTGCCGGGCTGCAGCGTGTTTTGGGAACGAATCCAGATAAGCCCATCAATTTCTGGCGCCTCGGCCGCACTCCGTCCAAAATAACAAGCCATTTCTTCATCATAACCTTCGACCAAAAGTTCAACCTTTTCGCCGATACGCTTGGCGTCCAGCTCTTCTGTAACGCGCAATTGCTCTTCTATGATGCAATTTTGCCTTCTGATTTTGGTTTCTTCTTCAATCTGACCAGACATCTTGGCAGCGGGTGTTCCCTCCTCTTGCGAATAAGGGAAAACACCCAGGCGATCAAACTGCATCTCCTGAACAAACGCGGCAAGTTCAGCAAATTCTGCCTCGGTCTCACCAGGAAAACCGACGATCAAAGTCGTACGCAACACAATGCCCGGAATACGGGTTCGCAATTTTTGGACCAGTGTGCGAATTTGCGCATGATCCAACTGACGATTCATAGCCCGTACCACTTTTGGACTGACATGCTGAATGGGCATATCCAGATAAGGTACCACCTTTTTCTCAGAAGCAATCGTGTCGATTAATTCGTCCGTAATAGCCTCCGGATAGCAGTATAACAGGCGAATCCAGTGCAAACCGTCGATTTTACAGAGTTCATGCAACAAAGCAGGTAAATTTTCTGTCTGCTGGTGGAGATCGGTACCATATCGTGCGGTATCTTGTGCAACAAGAGTAAGCTCTTTTACTCCCTTTTGAACCAGCATTGTGGCCTCTTTTGCCAATTCCGCCAATGGGCGACTACGATAACGCCCACGCAGGCGAGGAATAATGCAATATGTGCAGCGATTATCGCAGCCCTCTGCAATTTTCAGATAACTGGCATAGGGTTGGGTGGTTAAGATGCGCGCACCACCAGATGCCAAAGATTCCGGGCGCCCGGAAAGATCAAGGATTTGCCCTTTGATCGCCGCCTGCACCGCTTGGAAAATGTCCCCTGCTCTCCCCACTTGTAAAATGCAATTGACCTCAGGAAACTCATCCCGCATTTCGTGAAAATAGCGTTCAGACAGACACCCGGTGACAATTAACCCCTTGACGCCACCTTCTTCTTTTAAACGGGCGGCAGCCAAAATATTCTCAATGGATTCTTTTTTGGCCGCCTCAATAAAGCCACAAGTGTTGACAATAATGACATCCGACTGTGTCGCATCCTCTTCAACTTGGCAACCCTGGGTCTCCAATTTGGCCAACATTTCCTCTGCGTCCACTTGGTTTTTAGGACAGCCAAGAGAAATCATAGCAATGCGAATGGGCGTTTTTTCCATCTAGTCTTCCTCTTATCTTGTTCGCTCGGCCTTCTGTGACCGTTTATTAGGCCATGAAATCTTCCATAGCCGCATGAGCCGTACTCCAATCATATCCCGCACGTTCTAAACCGGCAAAAGCACGCCGGCGTGCTTTCTCATCTTCTGCCGCGTGCTGATATTTCTTTTCCAAAAAAGCAAGAGCACGCTCTTTTGGCGCGATGTCTTTTTCTGCACAGACTTCTTCCGCCAACGATTTATTGATCCCGCGGTGAACCAGTTCATACACCACGCGCCTTTTGCCGAAAAGACGCTTGCCAAAAAGTTCATCGGCGTACCGATCAGCAAAGGCGGTATCATCAAGCAGCCCTTCTTTTTCCATGGCATCCGCCGCTTCTTTGGCTGCTTCTTCCCCTTCGGTACGCGCAATTTTACGGACCAGTTCACCTTTAGCATGGTCCCGTCCGGTAAGTAAACGATATGCTTTTTCTTTGGCTTTCTCTTTTTGCACAACAGCGCGCAAATGGGCAAGTTGCTCTTCTTCCAACCGGTCCCCCTTGGCAAGACCACTATCCAGAAGAGCCCCCCCACTAAGTGAAAGCAAAAAATCATCGGCAGAAAACAAACCATATCGTCCATTTTTCAGGCGACGGATCTCGGTAATCTCCATGATTAAATATCGTCCGCCTCTACATTAATATTGGCATCGGGCACGTTAGATTTCGTCGATTTTTCTTCTTCAGGAGCACCCAAAAGCGCATCCAAGTCTTCCTCTGAATTCGAGGCGGATTTTGCAGAGGAACCAGAAGAATGGGCGGATTTTGTTGCCTTTTTTGCCGTTCCCTTTGTTGCAGACTCTGGTTTTTCTTCTTGATAGGTACGGATACGCTTCTCAATTTCGGCGGCCAACTCAGGGTCTTCTTTCAAAACCTCTTTGACACGGTCGCGCCCTTGTCCCAGGCGTTTTTCCCCATAAGAAAACCAAGAACCGCTTTTATGCACAATATCCATCTCGACAGCCAGATCAAGGATTTCTCCTTCACGAGAGATCCCCTGTCCATACATGATATCAAATTCTGCCATTTTAAAAGGAGGTGCTACTTTATTCTTGACCACCTTTACGCGGGTATGGGTTCCAATAATCTGATCGCCGGATTTAATGGATTCTTTCTTCCGGACATCTAGGCGCACGGAAGCATAGAACTTTAACGCCCGTCCGCCGGTCGTGACCTCCGGGCTTCCATAAACCACGCCGACTTTTTCACGCAACTGATTGATAAACACGGCGACGCAATCGAATTTGGAAAGAGCACCTGCCAATTTACGCAAAGCCTGGGACATCAGTCTTGCCTGCAAACCAACATGACTATCCCCCATATCGCCTTCAATTTCAGCACGGGGAACCAACGCCGCCACGGAATCCACTACAATGATATCAATCGCGCCACTGCGCACAAGGGCTTCGGCAATCTCTAGCGCTTGTTCACCGGTATCTGGCTGCGAAACCAAGAGCGCTTCGACATCAACGCCCAATGCCTGGGCATAAACCGGATCTAGGGCATGTTCTGCATCAATAAAAGCCGCACTGCCCCCCAGCTTTTGTGCCTCTGCCACCATATGCAAAGCAACCGTCGTTTTTCCTGAAGATTCTGGCCCGTAAATTTCGACAATACGCCCACGTGGTACACCGCCGACTCCTAAGGCACGATCCAATGAAATCGATCCTGTTGGAATGGTGGCAATATTCATGGCAGCATTCTGCCCCAAGCGCATGACTGCCCCTTTGCCAAATTGCTTTTCAATATTTGCAAGCGCTGTTGCTAACGCCTTTTGTTTATCCTCTTGTTTTGCCGGCACACTCCCTGCCGCCCGTTTTCTTGAATCCATATATGTATTCCTCCTGACGGCTCTGAAATCCGTCGATTCTCATCTCTTATTATACCGATTTCATTCGACAAAAGCAATGGGAAAGCCTTTGCCAAAAGCCACTTTACTGAGAGGAGGATTCGTTTATTTCTTCTTTTAATACAAGATTAGCAAGAGCCTCTTTTGCTTTATCTGCCAAGTCAAGCAAAAGGGCCGTCAACGCCTTTTTGGCATCTACATCCATCCAGTCTGTCACCGAAGCGTCCCACTCTTCCATTACGCGATGAATCTGCGGCAAAACTTGACGCCCTTTCATCGTTAAAAAGACCCGATGAGCACGCCGATCGTTCGGGTCAATCTCGCGGTGAACATAGCCATCCAGCTCCAATTTTTTTAATGCTTTACAAGTGGCCGTTTTATCAATACGCAGACGGGCCGAGATATTTCCTTGATTCATGCCGTCGACTTCTTCCAAAACAATTAGAAAAAAATACAGACCTGGTAAGCTGTCTGCGCGTTGCAGCCTTTTGGCCATAAAGCTACGTCGGATACGGTGCAAACTGGCAACATAGCGTCCAAAGGAAGATTCACTATTCATGAATTCCACCACCTTTTTGTTTTTTCTTTCTCTTTTCCTATTTTACAAGAAAATAGTTGCATATTCAACTATTAATGTTATAATAAAAGGCGTTGCGTTTTGAACGGATTGTTCGTGCAAATCGATTTTTTACAAAGAAAGGATGATTCTTTTGCAGCAAAACAGCAACAATTCTCCCTTAACCGTCTCACCAGGATACAAATGGGTTGCCCTCTCCAACACCACGTTGGGTATTTTAATGGCCTCGCTGAACAGCAATATCATTCTGATTGCGTTGCCTGCTATTTTTCGTGGAATGAAAGTGGACCCCATGGCAACATCCAATGTGCCCTATATGCTTTGGATGCTAATGGGATACACAGTTGTAACCGCAACTCTTTTGGTCTCGTTTGGACGGATCTCCGACATATACGGCCGTGTACGGCTCTATAATGTTGGGTTTGCTATCTTTGCCGTCACCTCTATCCTCCTTTACTTTGTACCAGGGCGAGGGACGGCCGGCGTGCAACAGCTTGTTATTTTGCGTTTGGCGCAAGGCGTTGGCGCCGGTTTCCTTTTCTCGAATAGTACCGCCATTATTACCGATGTTTTCCCAAGCAACCAACGGGGAATGGCCATGGGGATCAACCAAATCGCCGCTATTGGTGGCGCTTTAGTTGGCTTGATCTTGGGCGGCGTTTTAGCCGACTTTGACTGGAAATTGGTTTTCTTGGTCAGCGTGCCCGCTGGTCTATTCGGTACCGTTTGGGCTTACATCAAATTAAAAGAAACCTCCAAACCCGATCATTCCCAGAAAATTGATTGGGGGGGCAATTTTACCTTCGCCATTGGGCTGACCGTTTTATTGCTAGCCTTGACATACGGCATTATGCCCTATGGTCATGACAAAATGGGTTGGCGCAACCCCATTGTTATTTGGGGCTGTATTCTTGGTATTGCCTTGCTCGTTGCCTTTGTTATTGTAGAGTTGAAGGTAAAGAGCCCGATGTTCCACTTGAAATTGTTCCGCATTCGTGCGTTTGCTTGTGGTTCTATTAGCCTGTTTCTTTCCTCCGTTGCACGGGGCGGCTTGCAATTTATGCTGATTATTTGGCTGCAAGGCATTTGGTTACCTCTACATGGCTACAGTTTTGAATCCACCCCACTTTGGGCTGGCATTTACATGATCCCGATGATGGTCGGATTTTTCGCCATGGGGCCATTAAGTGGTATTCTTTCTGACCGCTTTGGCGCCAGATGGTTCTCCACCGGCGGCATGATCATTACGGTGATTGGCTTTGTTCTCCTGACTTTATTGCCAGCCAACTTTAACTACACTGCCTTTTTCGTCTTACTCTTGATTTTAGGCGTTGGGATGGGCATGTTCTCTGCACCAAATACCACCGCAATCATGAACTCGGTACCGCCCAACCTGCGCGGTGCTTCCGCTGGTATGCGTTCCACCTTACAAAACACCGGTGTCGCGCTCAGTATGACGCTTTACTTTTCGATTATCTTAATTGGTATGGTGCATAACTTACCGCCGATTTTAAGCCATGGTTTGGTCGCGCAAGGAATTCCAACCGCCGAGGCAACAAAAATTGCATCTTTGCCTCCTACAACAGCTTTGTTCTCTGCTTTCTTAGGATACAACCCCATGGGACAAATGATCCCCCATGCTACCTTAACAAGCTTGAGCACAACCGCACAACACACCCTGCTGGGCACGCGTTTCTTCCCCATGACCATCCCGCCAGCGGTAATGTCCAGCATGCGCGTTGCTTTTTATATTTCCGCAGCCATGTCTGCCGTCGCCGCAGTCGCTTCCTTTTTACGTGGCGGTCGATATGTTTATGATGAAAAAGAAGATACGAAATAAAAGGACAATTTGTCCATCCATAAAGATTGTACAAAAAAGAAAGCCCTCTATGATAGAGGGCTTTCTTTTTGATTGAACATAAACCCCTTACCCCAACAAGCAGAAAAACTTACAGAGGTCGTTTGCCTCTTTTACAACCGTGCCCATTTTTTTATAAGAATAATGAAAAAGCAAACATGGGCAAAACACGGACAACAGAACGCATTAAAAGCTCTTACTCTGGTTTATCTATTTTTCCTATTTTAAGGCAGAAAAACATCCGCCGGGTAGAACCGATCATGAAGGTTTTTTCTACGCACATATAGCTAGAGAAAAGAAATAAAATACACCAAACGACCTGGCTTATCCACTTTTAAAAGATGCTTTTCCATTGTGGAGCATTGTGACCTTGTCTTTTCAATTATATAAGCTAGACCAACGGGTAAGCTATGCCACAACAAAGCGTGGCTAACACGGCCAAACAAGGGTGCGATCAACGCAGAAAAAGGCTCCCCGACGAAATACACTCTGCCTCCTGTACAGGCCATTTTTTTCTTTGCCTATTCCAAGAGTGCAGATCATCACTTTTAAAGCGACAAAATCCAGGCGGCCTATCTGCGTAAAGGCTATCTGAAATCAAAATGGTGAGTCAAAGAGACAAAAAGCCCTCTTCCAATAAGGCTTGTGCCGCACACTGCACGCCGACTTTTGCTGTCTCAAAAGTTAAACCACCCTGCATCCACACAGCATAAGGGGGGCGTAACGGTGCATCGGCAGAAAGTTCAATAGAAGCCCCTAGTGTGAACGCACCCGCCGCCATAATAACCTTGCTATCATATCCTGGCATGTCCCATGGCTCTGGTGTGACAAAGGAATCGATTGGCGACCCCTTTTGCAAACCCTGACAAAAGGCAATCAATGCTTTCTCATCGCCAAGCTCTACCGTTTCAATGATATCTGTCCGCGGCGCATTCCAATGTGGCATAGCCTGATAGCCCAAATGTTCAAACAACGCCGCAGCAAAAACGGCCGTTTTTAAGGCCTCTCCCGTAACATGTGGAGAGAAAAAAAGGCCTTTGAACATAGAGCGCGTATGCCCCAACGAAGCCCCTACATCACGACCCACTCCCGGTGCCGTCAAACGATACGCTGCCAATTCGACCAGCTCATGTTTCCCAGCGATATAGCCGCCGCTATCCGCCATACCCGCACCCGGGTTTTTGATTAAAGAGCCCATGATAAGATCCGCCCCTACCTGTGGTGGCTCTTTCCCCTCTACGAATTCCCCATAGCAATTATCTACAACTACTAATGTGTGGGGCGAAACCTTTTTGACTATTTTACAAAAGGCAGCAATACGATCAATCGTCAGAGACGGACGCAAACTGTACCCACGTGAGCGCTGCAAATAAGCCATTTTCACTGGACCTTTTTGCAACCGCGCTGCCACTGCCTGTAAATCAATCTCGCCATCAGGCAATAGATCGATTTGCTCATAAGTCACGCCATATTCTTTTAAAGAGCCTTGCCCTTTCCCCTTTAGTCCAATGACACCATGCAGGGTGTCATAAGGCAAACCAGAACAAGAAAGCATGACATCACCGGGACGAAGTACCCCAAAGAGCGCCGTAGAAATTGTGTGCGTACCCGAAACAAAATGATGACGCACCAGGGCATCCTCTGCCCCCAACGCATCGGCAAAAACGGCATCTAACGTATCCCGTCCTCTATCCCCATAACCATAACCCGTGGATGGGGCAAAATGTGATTCGCTAACCCGATGCTCTGCGAAAGCGGCCAACACCTTACGGCTATTATACGCCGCCATCTTTTCAATCCGGGTAAAAGCAGGTGCACAAGTTTGCAACGCTTTCTCCGACATTTGCTCAATGCGCTCATCAATCTTAAATATATCCATGCTATTCGGTTATCCTCCAACTGTTTCTTTTTCCTCTTTATGGGTTCCTTTATTTTCTACGGCCAGTTACCATACGATCAATCCCCGCAAAATCAAGATGGATTTGCACCTCTTGCAAACCGGCTGCCTTTACCATTTTGGCAACCTCTTCTCCCTGCCCTTGGCCAATCTCACAGGCAAAGAGCCCCCCTTTTTGCAACGCAGGAAGCCAAGTGCAAAGGGCACGATAAAAACGCAAACCATCTGTCCCGCCATCCAAGGCAAGAACAGGCTCTTTTTGTACTTCCTTTTGCAAAGTGGGCAATTCCTCTGTGCGAATATAAGGCGGGTTAGAAAGCAACACCGTAAAAGAACCAACAAAATCTGGCCCCAACAAAGAAGAAGGGGCAGCAAACAGGCTGCCTTGAAGAGGCCGCACCTGCTTCTTTAGGCCGTTTAAAACAATGTTTTGCTGAAAATAGCGAAAAGCCTGAGCAGAAAGCTCTAGCCCCACCGTCGGACAATGGGAAAAATGGGCCACCGAAATCGCTAAACAGCCACTTCCCGCGCAAAGATCCAACACCTTTGTTGGTCCTTTTTGTTCGGTTAAAAAGGCAATGGCTGTTTCGGCCAACATCTCGGTCTCGGGACGCGGAATCAACACGCCAGATCCCACAAAAAAAGGGAGCCCCATGAACTCCCATTTGCCCAACAAATATTGCAAAGGCTCCCCCGCTATGCGACGGGCGACATCCTGCATAAAACCAGTATAATGCGTTACAGACAGTTCCTCTCCCCCACGGAAAGGAAGGTCTTCTCGCTTTGCTTGAAAATGTTTTTCCAGCAAACAACCGGCATCAAAAGAGGACTTCCCTGCCTCTTTTAATTGCTTTTTAGCCATAACATAGGCTTCTCGCATGGTCATATTTTTGCTCCATCTCTTTTGTACGGGCGTAAGCTTTAGAAAAACACCTGCATAGCTCGACGCCTTGACGGCATTTTTCCCCCATTATCATTAAGTGTCCTACCGAGGAGCACAGGATGACCCTGCCGTCGTTTTTACAAAACAGAACACAAAGAACTGTCCATTCACTTCGAATGCTAACAGGTTAGCACGTTGATTCTTACCAGGCATCATCCGCCGGATTATCAGTCAATACCGCTTGCAGTGAGCAAATTGCTACCTCCAATTGTTCTTCATCCGGCTCTTGCGTTGTTAATTTTTGCAGCCAAAGACCTGGTGCTAGCACCGCACGCATGATGCCTCCATCGTGTCGACCGGCAAATCGAATCAGCTCATAGGACACGCCAACAACAAGAGGAAGCAAAACCAATTTTAGCACTAGGCGAAGTGCCAAATTGTCCCACGGCAGAAAAGACGACGCAACAATCCCGATAATCAACACAATAAGTAAAAAACTTGTACCACACCGTGGATGCAGGCGGGTAAAACGTTGCGCATTCCCGGGTGTAAGAGGTTCTCCATGCTCATAACAATAAATCGTTTTATGTTCTGCACCGTGATAGGCAAAGAGCCTTCTCATTTCCTT
>DOXU01000108.1 GCA_003518885.1 Oscillospiraceae bacterium | reverse complement strand
TGTTATGCACAGCCAATACACCACCAACACCGGCGACTGCCGCAAAACTGAGATTTCCAATCACATTCATAATCGGCATCATATAACCAGACCAAATCTGTGCCGAAACGGAAACTTTCAACAAATCGTCGTTGGCCTGTGTAAATTCATTAACCACTTGCTTTTCACGTCCAAAGGCCTTCACTACTTGTAGGCCGGAAATACTTTCTTCCAAACGACCACCAAGTTGTCCCAGCACTTTTTGCTGTGCAGAGAATAACTTGGCTGTGCGAGAAGTAACCGTCTTGGTCAACAGTAAAACCAAAGGGACTGCAACTAATGCAGCAGTGGTTAACGGAACATTTAAGAGCAACATCAAAATTAATGAGCCAACAATCCCAGTGACATCCGACAACAACGAGACTGTCGATTCAGATATGGTCGAACTGATGTTGTCGATGTCATTCGTAAATCTGGACATGACATCCCCATGCGTATTTCGGTCGAAAAAGGAAAGAGGCAACTGCTGTAAATGGGCAAAAAGTGCACTCCTGAGCCGCCCCACAATTCGCTGAGATACATCCGCAATCAGACGATTTTCCAAAATGGTCAGAATGAAATCGCCACCAAAGGCGACAAAAAGCAGGCCTAAAATACCAATCAAAGCAGAAAAAGCAACTTGGCCGGCTCCTCCCGCCATTTTGTCAACAGCGCGCCCCTCAAGATAAGGCACCGCCAATAATAAAAAGGCGTCCGCAATAACAAAAACAACAATGATAGAAAACACACGCTTTTCTTTTGAAAAAAAGCCAAGTAAACGCTTAATTGTCTGAAAAAAATTCTTGGGATGTTCTACCACAGTTGGTCGACGATTTCTTCCAACAGGAACCGCTCGTGCATAAGATTGATTTCGTGGTTGCTTTGCCATCACGCACCCACCCTTCCGGACTGGGAAGCACAAATATCCCGATAAGTCATACAAGATTTTAAAAGTTCTTGGTGCGTACCACTCCCTACAACCTTGCCATCTTCCATTGCTAATATGCGATTGGCCTGCATAACGGAGGCGATACGCTGTGCAATAACGATACAAATGGGGGCCCCAGGTAATGCAGAAAGCCCCGCCCGA
This sequence comes from Oscillospiraceae bacterium, assembly GCA_003518885.1. Classification (GTDB taxonomy): domain Bacteria; phylum Bacillota; class Clostridia; order Oscillospirales; family Ethanoligenentaceae; genus Ethanoligenens. The sequence continues at coordinate 1,726 of DOXU01000108.1, read as the reverse complement.
ATTTTCTTTTCTGTTAGAGCATCCACAGCACTTGTGCAATCATCCAAGATAAAAATACGCGGATGCCGCAGCAGTGCCCGTGCAATGGCTAACCGCTGTTTTTGTCCACCTGAAAGATTAACACCACCCTGCCCTAGATAAGTCTCATACCCATTAGGCAAATTAGAAATAAACTCATGTGCCTGCGCAATATTGCTAGCTTCCTGTACTTGCTCTAACGTCGCGTTTTGATCCCCCCAACGGAGATTTTCCAAAATCGTTCCTGAAAATAATGTGCTTTTCTGTGGAACCATCGCCACATTTTTACGCAATTCTTCTGTATTAGCTTGCTGAATATCCACACCGCAAACCTCTATGCTTCCCGCCGTTGAATCGTAGAATCGTGGAATAAGGTTGACTAACGTGCTTTTTCCCGAACCTGTAGAGCCAAGGATCCCTACTGTCTGCCCCGCATCGCAGGAAAAGGAAATATCCTTTAATGCTCGATCTTCTCCACCCGTTTTATAAGAAAAGGAAACATGTGAAAACCGCAAAGAGGTCTTTTTTTTCAGCGAAATTGGAGAGACCGGCTCTTTCATTGTATCCTCTGCATTCATCACTTCGCCAACTCGCTCTGCCGAAGCGCGCGCACGCACGAAACGGACAAATACCATAAAAACAGTCGTCAACGCAAAAGAAATTTGCGTCATATAATTCAAGAAGGCGATCACTTTTCCCACTTCAAGTGCGCCAGAGTTGACGCGCAGTCCACCCATCCATAGAACGACTACAATGCCAAGATTCACAACCATTAGTACCGAGGGGGAAAATAATGCCATTGTCTTCATCGCATGAGCCTGCGCTTTACAAAGACCCGTATTTTTTTCTTCAAATCGCCCTTTTTCCTCTTTAAAACGATTAAAGGCCTTCACTACTCGTATTGTCTGTAAGTAAGTGCGAATCTTTTCATTTAATGCATCTACTGCGCTCTGTACGCGCGAAAACAAAGGATATCCTCTTCGAATTTCAATCAGAATAATGACAGCCACACAAGGTACTACCGCCACCAAAACCAAACCAGCTGGTGGATCTAATAAAATAGCCATAATAATGCTACCAGCACAAAGGATTGGCGCCTTGGCAAAAATACGCATCAGACCATTTGCAAAGTTAACCAACTGTGTCACATCATTGGTAAGACGCGTGACAAGGGAACCGGTATCAAAGCGCCTTGCAGCAGCGTAAGACAATGTTTGTATCTTTTTATAGAGATCCATTCGTAGATCCGCGGCGAAATGCTGTGAAACAACGCTGGACAAAATATTTCGGCCTACCGCGCCGATGGCACCAACCCCCGTTATTCCCAACATAATAAAACCCATATGCAAAACATAGGACATATCCCGGTTGCGAATTCCCACATCCACAACGCGTGACATAACTGCTGGTTGAATAAGATCGCACAAAGCTTCTAATGTTAGAAATGCAAGCGCCGCAAAAAAAGGAATCCGATAGCGCTTCATATAGCGATTTAAATAGGACATGCTCATCTCTCTTTCTATTCCATTAAGTTCCATCATAGCAAAATCCACACAAGCGGTCAATTGTCCTAAAATTGAACTGTGTCCCCTACAAATTCCACTTTTTTGTCGAAACTAGTTCCCAAGTGTCGCAATCTGTATTAAAATAGAAAAAGATTGCCCATAACTTATCTGAAAGAGGGACAACTCCGTGGCCTATTGTCGTG
>DOXU01000267.1 GCA_003518885.1 Oscillospiraceae bacterium | reverse complement strand
GCCTGTATCTGTGATGATGATTTTAATATGATCTCCACAATTAACCGTCTCGATTTTGACCTCGCCACCGGCAGCTGAATACTTGAAAGCGTTATCCAAAATATTGACAAACACCTGGCGCAAACGATTGCGATCTCCCATCAAATGGGGCAGTTCATCCGGTTCATTAAAGACCAGTGTCAAACTCTCCCGGCGCGCTCGATCAGTAAACATGAGCACAGCTTCTTCTAACTCGGCCAAGATATCAATTTTGTCAATGACCATACGAAAACGACCGTTTTGCATCCGAGAAAAATCAAGCAAATCTTCTACCATGGAAGACAACCGACTGGTTTCATCCAAAATGACCTGCATGCCTTTATGCATCGTCTCCGTATCCTCTGGTTTACTGGCCATGATGGTTTCCGCCCAGCCTTTAATGGCCGTCAGCGGTGTACGTAATTCATGCGAGACCGAGGAAATAAAGTCATTTTTAATATGCTCCGTCGTGCCGAGCTCGCCAGCCAAATTATTAATCGTATCGCAAAGTTTACCGATTTCGTCATTATCGGTCTTCCCAATCCGCACATGATAATCCCCGGCAGCAATGCGTTCCGCCACCGACGTAACCTCTCTGACCGGCACCACAATAGACCGAATGAAATACATCCCCGAAAAGAAAACAAAGACAATAATCGCCAGGCAAATAGCCCCACTAACCAAGGAGAAAATGCCGATTTGCCGATCAATGGGCGTTAGGGAAGTAATGTAGCGGGCGGTTCCCAACGTCTTTCCTTGTGTATCCTTCAGCATACTGGTAACCGCAATGACTTTTTCGCCCGATACTTTATCTACCCCCATCCATTCCCCCAATCCTTGGGAAGATTGATTGGCTGTTGTTAGATCGGGCATAGAAGTTTTATGGTCGGGCAAAAAACCACTGGATGTTAGCAAAACGTTGCCTTTGCCATCCATCACCAGCAGCTCCATACTGGCCTTTTCACCAAAACCATCCACAAAATCTTTCGCCGTAGAAAAAAAGTCGGGTTCTTTTGGGTCCAGGCTGTGTGCGAATTGGGAAGCATACAGCTTCGCTTCGGTATTCATATAGCTCCCCACCATATTGTAATAATACGTATGGACAGCAAAGACAAAAGCGATCCAGATAACGGCAAGCAATGCGGTCATAATGCCCACACTGTTAATCATCCAACGCCTGGTAATTCCTTTTGAGCGCAGCAGTTCAATAACTCTGCCCTTTGGCTTTTTCATTTTCACAAAGCGTGTCTCCCTTTTAAAACAGGGGTGTGATCTGCCCGAAATGCTCAGATTTAGCCCTGGCTCCATTTATACCCATATCCCCAAACTGTTAATAAATGTTTTGGCGTAGAAGGATTTTCTTCCACCTTCATACGCAAACGACGGATGTTAACATCCACAATTTTAAGCTCGCCAAAATAGTTTTCGCCCCAAACATGATTCAAAATATCACTACGTGAAAGAGCCGTATCGGGGTTTTCCATAAAGTATTTCATAATTTGATATTCCATCTGGGTCAGAATGATAGGTTGCCCCGCTCGACTGAAGGTCCGGCTTTTCATATTAAGGACAAACTCCCCCGATGTGACCGTATCTTCCTCTTCTACCGACGTCCCTTCCTCCAGATGCAGCCGACGACTCAGGGCATCCACCCGTGCCATCAACTCGGACGGGCTGAACGGTTTTGTGACATAATCATCTGCACCCAACATCAGGCCACCCACTTTATCCATTTCTTGCGTGCGTGCCGTTAACATGATAATGCCTACTGTCTTATTCTGTTCTCTTAATTTGCGGCAAACGGCAAAGCCATCCATACCGGGCAACATAATATCCAAAAGAACGATTTGAATTTCATTCCGATGATCGTCATATACACTCAGCGCTTCTTCACCAGAACCGGCCTCTAGCACCTCGTACCCTGATCGTTTTAAGTTAATGGTGATAAAATCCCGGATGGCCTGTTCATCCTCCACCGCTAATATTGTTCCTGGCATCTTCTCTACCGCCTTCCTGCATTTTGCTCCCATTTATTCTGCATTAATTGGATATACGGAACTGTGCCTTTACCTGATCCCCTGTCAAGAACAGAGGACTAGAGGGACCTTCACTGCTTGGCTGATAAAAATAGACATTTCCGCCCGACTGCGCCAGTTTAATTGCATTGGATGGCATGGGATCCGAACCGAGTTTATCTTCTGCTCTTACCACCAGATCAAACAAATGCTTTCCGGTTTGCTTTTGGGTATCATCCCATTCATAAAATGCCCAATCGCTCTCGCCATCCACCCGTTTGACCGTGATATTCTGCCCATTCTCCCACAAAGACGGCAAAATGAAGAAATAACTTTTTACACTATTGACCACGGTGGAGGTTTTTAACTGCAAACTGCCGTTTGTCCAAGCATACCAATGAACATTCCAAACCTTATCGGCATAACTTTCATCTCCCTCTTTATAACCAGGGAACGGTGTAGGCTCGGGAATTTCATAGTTACCATCCCCATCAATATCCTCACAACCGATTGGATATTCACGCATGGTTTGTGGAAATGCCGTCTGTGCCGTACTATCGTACAACGGAGAAAGCAAAGTCTTATTCTTCCAGAGCACCATTTCGGTCACAATAGCGCTTTCTCCCTTTTTCGTATCAATAAGGACTGCCGGCGAACCATCCACCGTCGTTTGATAGAGCCCCTGATAACCCGTCGCTGTCCCGTCAAGCGGCGTGGTAGCTACTTCTTTTAATGTGCCTGTATAGGAACTGACTAACGCAGCAGAAGCTTTTTTCTCGGTATTATTCAATTTTAGCAATAAAAGATCGTTCCGTGCGCTCCCTGTCATATCAACCGGCAACATTTCGGTATAAGTATCTTTGTAAATGTGGTTATATTTTCTACCATTCAGTGAATACACGTTTAAGAGCAGGTCTGTGCTGGTGAATGATGTCCAGCCAATGGCAAACTCATCGGCATTTTTCCCGTCAAAGTTTCCAAAAATCAGCTGTTCTACTTCATTGCCGTCCCCACTAATATCACAAGCTTTTTTCCAAGTGCCATTAATCTGTCGCAAAACCATCACATGAGTGCCCGATTTTGCCTTGGGAGAAAGATTGTAAAACGCAAAAACAATTTTTGTGCCACTACTGTCAAATGTGTGCTGCACAAAAGAGGAACGATAGTTTCCTTGATGCGGGTAAGAAAGCGTATAATCCGCTCCCCCGAGCGCATCACTTAAGGCCTTTTCTATCGCCTGTTGCTCTTTTGTCAACTTGGGCGGAGACATTAATGTGGCCAGATCAGTAGAAACCACGGCACAACCTGAAAATGTGACGCTTAAAACAACCAATAAAACGACCAGGAGGTATTTTGAAGCTTTTCGAAAAATTCGCCTTTTCTTTTTTGTGATAACAGGAAAAAGATAAAAAAAAACACCGGACAAACCGGCGCAAAATAAG
>DOXU01000035.1 GCA_003518885.1 Oscillospiraceae bacterium | reverse complement strand
ATGATCCAGAATCCACGCCCAACCCGTGCAGAGGTTACAGACGTAGCGAATGCTATCTATGATGGCACAGGTGCCACCATGCTTTCGGGCGAAACAGCCGCTGGTTCTTATCCAATTGAGAGCGTAAAAACTATGGCACGAATTGCAGAACGTACAGAAGAAGATATTAACTATCGCGCCCTATTTTCTCAGCGTGCTATGGAAATGAGCAGTAATGTCACCAATGCTGTGGCACATGCGGCCGTTAGCACAGCACATGACACCAATGCGGCGGCCATTCTGACCGTTACACAATCTGGCTACACAGCTCGTCATATTTCCAAATTCCGTCCGGCGTGCCCGATTATCGGCTGTACACCCAGTGAGCAAGTTTGTCGCCAACTTAATCTTTACAGTGACGTTTACCCGTTATTGACTAAAAAAGCAACTAACACCGATCATATGATTGACAGTGCGGTGCAACTTGCCATGGAAAAGGGACTATTAAATCTTGGAGATTTGATTGTCATTACCGGAGGCATTCCACTTGGAGTCTCAGGAAGCACAAACCTAATAAAAGTACACATCGTTGGAGAAAGCATTTCTTTGGCCAATAAACAAGGATGGTCTTCCATTTAAATCGCATCTTATTTTAATAAAAGAGGCGCCCTGCTATATACATACAGGGTGCCTCTTTTATCGTCTGTTGACTCAGCAACAAAATCAATGCCATTTTCGGTAGGCCAGTACAGAGAATAAGATACAAATAGCCTCTGCCAAATTGATTCGAAAACCAATGCCAAAGGAAATTTTAAACACGGAAAGATCCAATGTAAGCGGTTGAGGATCTCCCAGCGCAAATGTACGGGTGTATGTTAAAAAATTTGCCCATGTATAGGGACTTAAAAGCTGTGCAATAACGCCACCAGCAACAATTCCCAATATTAAAAAGATAATCAGTAAAACGACTGTGTTTTTCTCTGGTGCGGCACGCATAACCTCAACCTCTCCTCAGAAAGCACTGCAGACTTTAGAAAAAATCCACTCTATCTAAAAACGCCCTGTAGAACCAAATCCACCAGCAGAGCGCTCCGTCTCTTCTAATACTTCAACCTGTTGCAACACCGGTGTACAAACAGGCATAATCACCATCTGTGCAATTCGCTCATCTGGCATAAATGTATACGCGTTATCTGAAAGGTTGTAAAGGCCCACGGTCAATTCACCAGTATAATCACTATCGATCACGCCCACACCATTCGTCAATGTAATTCCGTGGCGTATCGCCAAACCGCTCCTTGCGTAAATAAAGGCTGCATATTCTTTTCCGGGAAGTTGAATGGATACGCCTGTTGGAAGATTAGCAAAACCGTGGGCAATAATTGTTTCCGGTTTCGCAATGGCCGCGAACAAATCATATCCAGCAGCACCATCTGTCTTTCTGCAAGGCATATGAAAGGCGACCCCTTCATGCTCAATTGGTTTGACTTTCAAAATAAATGTGGACATGGTTTTCCTCCTGTATGCCATGCATCGTAAAATTTTGTGCTTATTGCACGCCGCGTGTGTATAGACCACGCGTGAATTTTTCTGTGCAAGGTCTTCCTTCATGAAAAGCTTGTACCACTCTAGCCACTTCATCAGGTGTTTCAATGGTAAAATAAAGCTGCAAAAACGAAAGGCCTGTTTGCCACATTTCGGATAGCCGGTCAAACATCCAAAGTGGTCGATCGCCTAATATTTCCACGCAGTCCCCGGCCGCACCGCAACGTACAGGAAATTGAACACCCATCCTATCAGTCAAAACGCCAGCACAAGAAGAGCAACCCTCTCCGTTTTTAAGGGGACAATTTCGCGTGAGCATAAGGGGCAATCTGCCATAGGCCAACATTCCCATCTTTGCGCCGCCCATTTTTTGGGCACGAATCAGTGATGTCTCAAAAGAAAGCACTTCATCCACAGCACCTATTTGGGTATATTCCAGCGCCGAAGCTGTATTCGCGCAATTTAACGCATAATCGCCATGCAAAACAAATCCAAGAGATTGAGCAAGAGAAAACTGCCCGATATTTCCACAAAGCGCATGGCGAGCCCCAAGTTTCCATGCAGACTGTAAAGCAGGTTTTAACTGCTCCGTCGAGCCAAAACAGGCCCGTGGCAATTCTACCCCGAGCGGCCATTTATTTTCTATCGCCTTAAGCAATGCATCATCCGGCCTTATAAAACAATGTAGCGGCAAATAAATCCGCTCTATTCCTTGGAAACAATTTGCCGTCAATTGCTTAGCAGAATACAAACGAACTCGAACCGTCTTTTCTGTTTCCCGCATTCTACCCCTCGGAATTTGAGGTTGCGTATAGGAAATAGAGTGTGGACGGCTACGCAATTCAAGCAAACCAGAAAGAGCATCCCGACGCAGAGCATTTAGCACACGCACAGGTAATGCCATTCCTTTATCCATTTCAACCTTACATGCTTGAATGTAAAAAGGAGTACCTCCTGTTTTTTGCAAATGCTCCGCCACCACTTCTTTTTCGGTTGCATGATGTTTTGCCACTTCAGGGCACGGCCCAGTTGCCCTTGCCTCATTTCCATCTTGATCTTTGGCTTGCAAAAAAACTGGCTCTCCAACGTGAAGAGAAAAGGACAGTTCTACAGGAATACGAGGTTGTTCTTTATCCGCTCCATGCCAAGCAGACACTGCCCGTCCACTAGCCAAAACATCTTCATGACTGCGTGAACCAAACATTTGTTTGCCACGTTTTCCTTGAAAATACCCTTGTGTAAATCCATTGCGAGAAAAAACATCCCGTAGAAAATTCATTTGTTCCTGAGGAATTACTTCCCCCCGAGCAGCTGCGGAAAAAACACGTACAGATGCATCCACATATTCTGGTCGTTTCATTCTTCCTTCGATCTTAAGAGAAGAAACACCCATTTGAGCGAGCAGTGGCACTTGCTCAGCCAACGAAAGATCTTTGAGGGAAAGATCATGACCTGTACCACCCGGCGCAGAAAAAGGGAGACGACAAACTTGCGCACAAAGGCCTCTATTGCCACTACGGCCTCCCAATAATGCACTAAAATAGCATTGGCCGGACATGCTCATACAATGTGCTCCATGTACAAAGACTTCAATTTCTGGAACCAGATTCCCCGTCATCTCCGCCTCTTTATGTAGCGAAAAAAGGATCCCCGCCATCTCCTGTTCTGAAAGTTCTCTTGCGAGCACCACACGAGACGCCCCCAAAGAGACCAATGTACGCACTCCTTCAATATTATGTACAGCCATTTGGGTAGACGCATGTACAGGCATTTGCGGTGCTGCTTGTCTAATCAGCCGCAAAAGGCCCATGTCCTGTACAATCAGTGCATCTGCCCCGATAGCGCAAAGGTGCTTTAAAAAGGCAAGAGCTTTTTCAAGCTCTTCCTGAAACAGAATTGTATTGAAGGTAATATAAGCTTTTGCTCCTCTTGCATGCAAAAAAGAGACAGCATCCCCTATTGATTCATCATCAAAATTATCAGCACGTCTTCTTGCATTAAATGATTGACCACCAAAATATACGGCGTCCGCCCCAGCAAAAACGGCCGCACGCAATGTATCCCACGATCCCGCCGGCGCAAGTACCTCGGGACGATTCATACCTGACCATCCGCTTTTTCCAGTTTTGCCCGCAATGTAATATTTTCCCGTTCCAACTCAATTTCGCGGCGTCTTAACTCGGCAGCCTCACTTTTTGCATCATTTGCTTCCTTCAAGTAAGTTTGAATTTGCTCACGCAATTGATCAGCTGTTTCCGTCGCTTTGATTGACCGATCACAAAATTCCAAAGCTGCGAAAACAGAAGCCATTGTCGTAGACATGGTTGCGGAATTTCGCATCAAATCATTTAAATAATGGTCGACCTGTTCGGCGACCTTATGGATATATTCTTCGCTATCTTGTGACACAATATAAAATTCATTGCCACAAATTTTTAATTTCACTCTATTTTTCTCACTCATCTGTAATGCCTTTCCAGAAATAGTTTTCATCTTCAACAAAGCATAATGGACGCATAGGGTTCAATTATAACCTGCATCACGGCATATACTTCTACTATTATAATACTTTGGACTTATATTGCAATTGCCAAAGCATAACTTTCCGCCCAATTCCTCCTCTTCCTCAAGAATTCAGATAAAAAATGGGCACTTTCGCAAATTCTCTCAAAACAGGTATAAATCTTCCTCATTGGAAGATACTATTTTTGATGTGAATTGGCTCCGGCTTTTCCACATAAGATTTAATTCAATCCAAAATTCGGCATCTGTTTTTTGAAAAGAAAATGGATACACCGACTGAACAAGGAGGGAAAGTGCTTGAAGGCAACCGGCATTGTCCGACGCATTGATGATTTGGGGCGCGTTGTTATCCCCAAAGAAATTCGACGCACGATGCGGATAAGAGAGGGCGATCCTCTTGAAATATATACAGATAATGATGGAGAAGTCATCTTCAAAAAATACTCTCCCATCGGAGAGCTTTCTAATTTTGCGGCACAGTTTGCAGAAATACTGGGAAAATCCTCTGATTTCCCTGTGCTCATAACCGATCGGGATCGTGTTATTGCTGCACATGGCATTCCACGCAAAGAGGTGTTGGAACGAAGAATCGGCGAAGAGCTTGAGCCACTTTTGGAACAGCGTCGTCCGATTATCTGTTCGGATAACCAGCATTTAAAGGCAGTAGACGGCCTTGAAAAAGAAGTCGCCCTTGCTATTCCAATTCTTGCGGCCGGCGATATGACAGGATCGGTCATCTTTTTGGAATCCGAAAATCACACAAAGCCCAGTGATGCGGATCTGAAAATGGCACAGGCGGCGGGAAATTTTCTGGCCAAGCAAATGGAAGAATGAACCAACGTACAAAAGTCCACTGAATTTTACAGTGGACTTTTATTTTACATATTCTCTTCAGATTTTTTCCGTAGCACTCATGTTCTTTTTAAAAGCCAAGTTGCTCTCCCAATACAATTACCGTAATATCTGACACCATCGGTTTTTTACGAAGAATGGAATACGCCCGGCAAATTCTATTCTTCACTTGACAATTTATGCATGCCCCTGTTTTCATACATGGATTTTGCGTTGCAAGGCGCTGATTGTTCATTGGCGCCGCCATCATCTTTAATCTTTCGAATGCCGCCGCCTCGTCTTTGCATACCTTATCAACACTCACAACAAGGATCACCTTTTTGGGACCAAAGGCCATCGCTCCCACTCTGTTTCCCCAAGCATCCACATTGATAAGCGCTCCATCTAATGTGATGGCGTTACTGCTACACAAATATAGATCACTTAGCATTTCCTGTCGAGCGATCTTCACCCTCTCTTCAAGAGTTAAACCCGGAGCGCCATGATCCAGTACTTTAGCTCCTGCTGCTTTCACTTGATCCTGGAGACCCATCTGGTAAATGGTCATAGAACCTGGAAAACCAACTATCATACCTGGCTCTACACTAGCCATAATGTACTTTACCGCCTCTTAAGCTGTCGGTAAATAGCACGCATTAAAATCGTTTTTGATTAGGGCCTCCACCGTTTTCTTCCCTATCGTTTCCTTATGCCAACTTTCGACACCTTTTCCATCATACCAAGGATTTGTTTCACTCATAGCCAAAATCATTTTCTCCTCTTTTACGGACCTACACTATCATCCGCATAAAATTCCACGTTCCTGCCTTGACGCCCACTTTAACATACGGTAGAATCAAAGTAAAGAATGCACTTTTTAGTTATAAACTCAGCTAAAAGTAAGTAAGGAGCCATTATGGTACATCATTTAAATAGAGTCTCCCAACACTGTCCCGTTAGTTATACATTATCCGTACTGGGGGGCAAATGGAAATGGGCCATTCTCTCCCTTATCGCCCGTGATAAAGTTCTGCGTTATGGGGAAATTAAAAGCAGTTTGGGCAGTATTGCACACAAAACACTAAGTCAGCAGTTGAAGGAATTGGAAGAAAATTGTATTGTTCATCGAGAACAATATAACCAAATTCCTCCTAAAGTAGAATATTCTCTTACAGAAAAAGGAAAAACATTAATTCCAATTCTCAGTTTGATGTCTCAATGGGGCGCAGAAAATGATCCTTCTGATTCTGCTCTGCCCTGTCATATGTAAAAATACGAGATTTGTGCGCAAAACAAAATGATTTTTTATGAATCCAGTCCTTTCTTTTTCGCAAAAGGGCGCGATCTTCGAGTTTTTTCTACAATGTCCAATAAAGTGGTTGTGTCCACATCAAAACTGGATTATAATAAAATCAGACGTCTCTGTAAACAGAACGCTTTTACTTTTAGCCGTTCTGTCGTGAACTGCGTAAATAGTAAAATAAGACAAGGATTTGAAAGGGGCACACACCATTATGTCCATGTTTTCCCATGATATTGGAATAGATTTGGGAACCGCTAACACACTGATCTACATGAAGGGCAAAGGCATTGTGCTTCGTGAGCCATCGGTTGTGGCTGTCGACGTGAAAAGCAATCGTGTATTGGCTGTAGGAAACGGCGCAAAGCAGATGATTGGTCGTACACCGGGTTCAATTGTGGCTATTCGCCCACTCAAAGACGGTGTTATTGCCGATTTTGATATTACAGCCAGCATGTTAAAAGAATTTATCCGTAAAGTAACAACTGGATCATTTGCCAAACCACGCATCATTATTTGCATTCCATCCGGTATAACCGAGGTAGAAAAACGCGCTGTGGACGAGGCTGCCTATCAAGCAGGTGCCAAAGACACTTTTTTGGTCGAGGAACCAATGGCTGCTGCCATCGGCGCAGGATTGCCTGTCGACGAAGCGACCGGTTCTATGGTAGTCGACATCGGTGGCGGTACCGCTGAGGTCGCTGTGATCTCTCTCTCGGGCATTGTAACTTCACGCTCTGTGCGCATTGCCGGTGATGAATTTGATGATGCCATTATCAATTATGTAAAGAAAAAATATAATCTTTTAATTGGCGTACGGACAGCAGAGGAACTGAAAATTGCAATCGGATCCGCTTATCCTTACCCTGATGAAAGCGATGTGCAAATTAAAGGGCGCAATCTGCTTGATGGTTTGCCGAGCAATGTGACCGTCACGTCACTTGAAATTCGTGAGGCGCTTTCTGAACCTGTCTCTCAAATTATCGATGCCATACGTTCTACATTGGAGCGCACTCCCCCAGAACTTTCTGCAGATATTATCGACCGGGGAATCATGCTTACGGGCGGTGGTGCTTTACTCCGCGGTTTGGATGAGCTTATTGCCAAAGAAACTGGCATTCCTGTCAATATTGCAGAAAACCCACTGGATTGCGTTGTTGACGGAACCGGACGGATGTTGGAAGACATGTCTGGCGCATTAGCTAGTGTTCTCTTCAATGCTAAGCGTCGATAATTTTTTCGAAAGCACAGTGCAAAATGGCCTGACGCTCTGCGTATAAGGCCTTTTTTTGTGTACTGTCCGTTGATTCATATTCTGTTCATAAAATTTCGTTATCCTATTTTCGGAAAAGATCTTGTTACGATTTTCGTTTTTTCTTGCTCTTTTTCACTATTTTGCCATCTTCAGGAGGATGCACATGCGCGATTTTTTCAGAAGCCTGCAGTTTAAGATCTTTGTTGCTATTGCACTGGTCATGATTGGGCTCATGCTTCGCACTGCACTTGGAAACGGCAATTCCACTGTCACAGCTAGCGTCTTCAGCACCATACTCACCCCAGTGCAACGCGCTTCCTCATCTGTATCCAATTTCTTTTATGGCATATTTTCTAATATTTCTACCAATGAGCAATTGCATTCGAAAAATACCCAATTGCAGAAGACTGTGAATCAGTTACAGTCGAAATTAGTAGATTATAATCAGATGCAGCAAGAAAATGAACAATATCAGAAAATGTACAGCATTTCGCAAGAGCATTCAGATTTCAAACTTGCGCCAGCGCGTGTTATCTCTCGTGACTCTGGGCAGTGGAACTCTGCTTTTACCATCGACAAAGGGCAGGTTGACGGAATTAAACCCTATGAACCTGTCATCACACCCGATGGCCTGGTTGGTGAAACAACCGAAGTGATGTTCAACTCCTCCGTTGTGACCACAGTGCTTGATCCAACTTTAAAAATGGGGGCACTGGTCAGCCAAACCGGTGATTTGGGGCAAGTTCATGGCGATCGAAATCTCGTCTCACAAGGACTATTAAATATCGACTATCTCCCTTCCGGAAGTGCCATTGCAAATGGAGACATTATTGTAACAGCTGGTCGGGCAGGCGTATTTCCTGCTAACCTAAAAATTGGATTAGTACAGCAAGTGAAAACGCAAAACTCCGGTATCTCCCTTTATGCACTCTGCAAACCGTTAGTGGACCCAACTACTGTAAAAGACGTCTCCATTATTACCGATTTTAGTGGAAAGAGTAATGCAACACCTTCGAGTTCTTCTACAAGTTCTTCCCACTAAACGGTGAATTACAGACAAAGGAGTGGAAATTACGCAGTTTCTGATACATAAAAATGCTTTTAAATGGCTGGCATATGCCCTCTCTATGCTGCTGATTGCTGCCCTACAGACAACACCTCATCTTTTTCCAGCTATCTCTGGTGTTCGTCCTGTTTTGCTTATTCCCTTTGTTATCGCCATAGCCATGCGAGAAGGAACTGCCGTTGGCGGTGTTTTTGGAGCACTTTCGGGACTTTTCTGGGATCTTTCCGGCAC